>NZ_JBJEFJ010000096.1:0-11260 GCF_051873915.1 Pradoshia sp. | reverse complement strand
CTCCAAAAGGCTGTTTCAATTGCTGAATCTACTCTCTCCGATGCATAAAGACTCGGGTTCCCATATCCAATCCCGCGATTATTCGAGTGATATAAATAATAAAGATCAAATGGATTGTATGCTTCAGATTTTAACAAGGAAGCGCCTGTCTGCCTATATTGCTTCATTTCCGGCCACGTGCATTCTTTTATAGAAATCATAATTCCCATTTCGGCTAATTGCTCCTTTAATTCGAGCGCCATCGCTTTGTATATGGGATCATCAAAAGGATAGGATAGCGTGAAGTTTGCCTTTCTTCCCTTTTTCTCGATTAGCCCGTCATCATCTGAATCGACCCAGCCCCCTATCCTCAAGAGCTCATCAGCCTTATTCTTGTTTCGTTCCCCCTCTGCCGGCTGACCCCACGGAAGACCAAGTGCTGCACTCCATGTTTCACGACCAAAGCCATTCAGCACCTTTTCTACCATTCTCTCCCGGTCTACTCCAGCCTGTATGGCTTTTCGTATGGACGGGTCCACCGTAACATTATTGCCGGCAGCTGCGCCATTCAAGGAAGCTCCCTCTGGCACCGTTACGAGCGAAATCCCTCGATTATCTGCTCCTTCCACTAGGAGCGTTTCCATCCCGTTAATCTTGTCTTCCGCATACGCCCCAGTCGATTGCACTAAATCAGCCCTGCCATCCTTAGCCATGGCATAAGCCTCATCCTCTCGTACAAAGAGCACCTGAATTCGCCGAAAAAAGGGTGTATGACCATAATAGTTATCATTGCGGACAAATACTGCCGCTTTTCCCTTCTCCCACTTTATAAGCTGATAAGGTCCCGATCCAATTGGCTCAGTATTAGATTCATCTCCATAGCTTTCGCTTGAAACAATGCCAATAGAGGCAGCTGTATAAACAAAGGAGGACATAGGCTTTTTAAACAGAAATTGCACTGTGTAATCATCAATTACCTGCGTTTGCTCAAACCCTTCCAGACCTTTAATCTCTCCCCTGTCCTTAGCTAGCTGATACGTGAAGGCTACATCATAGGCCGTAACTTTCTGCCCATCGGTAAAATAGGCATCATCCCGAAGCTTAAACTCCCATATTAACTTATCCTCACTCATCTGGTATTCCTCCGCCAGATCATAAGAGATTTCCATTTTGCCGTTTAGGGATAAAAGTGTGCTATGTATAAAACCGGTCCCTCCCGCTTCAAGACCAGCTATTGGGTCAAAGCCAAGTCTTGGCTCCCTTGTCAAGGCTAATACTAATTCATCCGCTTGACTATCGGCTGATTCTCCATAGGCATGGACCATGTTCAAGGGACATAAAAGGATAAAAATAATAGAAACTTTTATATACAGCCATCTCACATCAATCTCCCTCCAGACAAAAAATAACGCACCAATCATTAGTATTCTCTAAATTTCTTTTTCCATGCCATAAAAGCTGTTCCACCTATCCTGCAGCATTAGGTGAAGTCCTACCTCTATTTGACTTGATAATCTAATTTAAATGACGAATAAGTCATAAAAAAAGTGATATATCCATGTGATATACCACTTAAACTCTATCCACCAAAATATCGCTCCGATTCTTCAGCTCCCTATATTCATCCTCTAAAATTCTCCAGAGAATCTCTTGCTTTTGGGCATCTGGATAATCAAGCTGCTTAATCTTCTCTCTCATTTCATACAGCCAAGCTGTATAACTAATCCATGAATCATCAAATTGCTGCTCCAGCTCCTTTTTCAGCTTGCGTGTTAATTTAGGGCTGGCCCCATTGGATGTGACCGCAATCTGCAAATGCCCGCGGCGGACCGTTGCTGGAAAGGTCACATTGCCTTCTCCTGACTCATCGACCACGCACACCAGTTGATTAGCTGGCAATATTCTTGCTAGAGATCCATTAACTTCTCTGCTGTTCGTTGCAAGAATAACGAGCATCGCTCCGCTGAAATCACTTGGAAGAGCTGCACGTTCAATCACTTCATACTTCCGCTCTTTGGCATGTGCACGGACCTCCTCTGAAATCTCCGGAGCGATGAAGGTAATCAGTGCCTGTTCTTCGGAGAGTACCTTTGCTTTCCGTGCCGCTATCCTTCCCCCTCCTGCTATGACTACCTTCTTCCCTGCCAAATCAATGATTAATGGCTGCATAATATTCCTCCTGCAGCTCCAGTTCTATTCTTGATGATATCAATTACCGACTGATGCTTTCCTAGAGGACTTGTTAAAAGGATGTCTTCCCCATTACCCGCTCTTTTCCGTACCTCTCGGCGCACCTCTGCCAATAAAAGCCCTTCAAACAACAAATATGGCACGACAATAACCCTGCCTGAAACTGATTTGCAAATAATCTCGATTCCCTCCTGAAAGGTTGGGGACGCTGCCGCCAAATAGCAGGATTCCACCCGTTCAAACGCTATCCTTTCCTTCACTCCTGTGACAATATTTGAAAAATCCCTTACAATGGCCGGATCACTGCTTCCTCTGCCGACAATAAGAACAGAATCCTCTCTGCCTGCATCAGGTGCCGCATCCTTAATAAGTTCAACCATTGCATCTAAAAGATCTTCTCGCACTCCAAATGGGTCAGCCATCTCCACAGGAATATCCGGGAACCTTTGCAATAGCGGCTCCAATGCCTCTGGAATATCCTTCTTGATATGGCCCGCGGAAAGGAGAAAAACAGGGACAACGCAGATTGACGTCGCCCCTCTTTCTACACATCGATTGAACCCTTCTGCAATGAATGGCTCCGTCAGTTCAAGAAAGCTGACCTCCTGTATCTCACACTGTACCTCGTTGATAACCTGTTCTAGAAATTGCTTCGCTTCATCGGCTCCTTTTTTCGATCTTGTACCATGGCCGACATATAATATTGCTCTCACACTGTCCCTCCTATCCCCTTTAACCGTGGACTACCGGCAAATGCGGTTCAATTTCTTCCTTAAACCAGTTCAAGCGATGATGAAGCCGGACGACTTCTCCAATAATAATCATGCTTGGATTGGCAATATTAGCCCGCTTGATTTCATCCTCAATTGTTGCCAATGTACCAGTGACTGTACGCTGCTCTGAACAGGTTCCCCAGTGCACAAGCGCAATGGGCGTATCAGCCGGTTTACCCGCTTGAATCAAATTGCGAAGAATGGTTGGTAAATGGGAGACACCCATGTATACACAAATCGTATCTACAGCATTGGCCAGATGACCCCATTGATGCTCTGCCGCCGCGTCACCAGCCTGATGGCCGGTTACAAAGGCAAAGCTCTTGCTAAGTGTTCGGTGGGTCACAGGAATGCCCGCATAAGCAGAGGCTGCAATACCAGACGTTATACCGGGAACAATCTCAAACGGCACATCATGCTTCACGCACTCCTCTGCCTCCTCGCCGCCGCGGCCGAATACGAAGGGGTCTCCCCCCTTCAGCCTAACTACAGTCAATCCCCGCTTTGCATACTTCACCAAGAAATGATTAATAGTCTCCTGCTTCATTGTGTGGTAATGCGGCAATTTCCCGCAGTACACAAGCTGGGCATCCTTCCTTGCATAGGCAAGAAGCTCAGTGTTCACAAGACGGTCGTAAAGAATGACATCCGCTTGCTCCAGACAGCGCAGCCCTTTCACCGTAATTAAATCCGGGTCACCCGGTCCCGCTCCGACTAAGTATACTTTACCAGCCATCCTTACCACCCTCTCTCATCATCATCAAGTATGAAACCGGCATTTTTGCCAATCCGCTTTTTTTCTCTTAATGTCACGTCTACAATCTTCGGCAGCTGTAAATAGAATTTCTCAAGCTCGACATCCAAGTGCTGAAAAGCCTCCTCATCATTAGCTGCCGTAATGACAGCTATGACATCCTTCTCCTCTAAGCAAACTTCAAATCTATACAGAAACGCCATGTGATCCAAGTCCTAAGATAGAATCAAGTGCCTCTTGAATAGCCGTTAATCCAACACGGTGTTTAAAGTCATAGAAGGATTCACCCGTATGCTTCTCTTCCTTGAAATAGGTTAATAGCTTCAAGAGAACCCCTGATAAGTCCTCTGCCGGAATTTTCCCTTTCAGCTTCTCATTGAACTCCCCGCCGGCATTCAGTGTCCCGCCTACATAGATCTCATAGGCCTCAACCATCTCTTTATTGGCATTTCTCACCTTCATCCCTTGCAGCCCGATATCAGCAATCTGGCGCTGACCGCAAGAGTTCGGGCAGCCAACCATATGCATGCGCACAGGCACATCCAATTGGATTTGCTCATCAAGCTCCAAAGCGATAGAACGCATCCGCTCCTTCGTCTCTACTAATGCGAGATTGCAATATTCAATACCTGTGCAGGAAACCGCATGGCCGATAAATGAATTCGGTTTAATCGTGATTCTCTTAAAGATGGGCTCTGCCAATAAAGCATCCACATTTTCTGCCTGTACGTTCGGTATGATTAAGTTCTGAGAATTACATGTCCTGATTTCTCCATTACCATATTTATCTGAAATTCTAGCAAGCTCAAATACTTCATCCGCATCAAGGCGTCCGACTGGTACGTTAAAGCCTAAGAACTTTAATCCTTCCTGCCTTTGGTCATGTACGCCATAAAAGTATCCGGCATTCCATTCTCCAACAGGCTCCTCTCCCCTCGTTGGCAGCGGACCAGTATATTCTTGTAGCTTTGCAAGAAATTTCTCTGGTCCCCAATCAGCCATCAAGAATTTCAGACGGGCTAAATGACGTTTTTCCCGATAGCCGTAATCCCGGAAGATAGTCGTCACAGCTATCGCTACTTCTAATGTACGTTCAGGCTCAATGAAGACATCAAGCGTTTGCGCGAGAAATGGACGAGCAGATAAGCCGCCTCCAATCTTCAAATGGAATCCTTGCTTTTCTTTTCCATCTAGGACCTTAACGGCAGGCGTGAAGGAAATGCAATTGATCTCGGCATTTGATGCATTATGCAAATTTGTGCTGATAGACATTTTATATTTCCGAGGCAAATTCGAGAAATCCTCATTATTTTGGAAGAAATCGAAGACTTGCTTTACAATCCCCGATGTATCAAAGAGCTCATTCGGATCAATGCCTGCAATTGGGTTGCCGACGATATTCCTCGTAATATCCCCGCAGGCGCCGACACTTGAAAGGCCAACTGCTTCAAGACGATTGAAAATGTCAGGAATCTGCCCAATCTCAAGCCAGTGGAATTGAACAGCCTGACGTGTCGTGATGTCGAATACACCTCGACCGTAGTCTCTGGCAATGCCGGCGAGCACCTCTACCTGCTCTTTTGACAGAATCCCGGATGGCACGTTCACGCGCATCATGAAATAGCCGTCTTCCTTCGGGCGCTGCAAGTATAGCCCTGCCCATTTAAACAGATCCCATTGGTCCTTTGGAATGGAGGCAAAGCCGTTCTCGGCATAGGCCGGAATATCATCCAAGATGCGAAGGCCATCCTTATCAAGCTTCGCCACTTCCGTTTTATTCAGTTTCTCATTCGTTGCCCAAAACTTATCGTAAGCCATGAGACAGCCCCCTTAAATAATATTCTTTGAAACTAAGTAATCAGCGATTTCCTTCACTGCTTCTTCTATTGTCACTTTATGAGATACAATCGTTATTTCCGGTGCGTTCGGTGCTTCATAAGGGGAGTCTATCCCAGTGAAGTCCTTTATTTCTCCTCTGCGCGCCTTCTGGTATAACTGCTTAGGATCACGTCGTTCACATTCATCCAGCGGACAGTTCACGAATACTTCAATAAACTCCCCTTCCTCGAAAAGAGCACGGACTTGATTACGGTCTGAACGAAACGGAGAGATGAAGGCTGTCGTCACAATCGTTCCGCTATCAACAAATAGCTTCGCAACCTCTCCAATGCGGCGGATATTTTCTGTACGGTCCTCATCCGAGAACCCAAGATCCTTATTCAGCCCATGGCGGATATTATCGCCATCAAGCACGTATTCACTTATCCCCTGTTCATATAAATAGCTCGAAAATGCATTGGCGATTGTTGATTTTCCTGAGCCTGACAAACCTGTGAACCAAAGAACACAGCTCCCATGGCCATTTTGCGCACGCCGCTCACCCTTTGTTATAGCAGCTTCATGCCAGATAATATTCGTAGCCTTCTCCATTACCTACCCCTCCTCACACCTGTTCTTTTTCTTTCAATCCTTCAATTAGCACCTCAACTACTTCCTTGCGACTGAAGGTTGACGGAGGTAACTCTCCGTTTCGCAAAAGCTCCCTCACTTTCGTTCCTGAAAGAATTACCCGGTCTTCCCTTTGGTGCGGGCACGTTTTATCAGAGGCCATCCCCTCGCATTTCTGGCAATAAAAGCTATGCTCGAAGAAGAGGGGCTTAATTCCAAGCTCTTCCTCCGTAAACTCGCTGAAGATATATTGGGCATCATAGGTCCCATAATAATCGCCGACGCCGGCATGGTCGCGCCCAACAATGAAATGGGTGCATCCAAAGTTCTTGCGGGCAATCGCATGGAAAATTGCCTCACGCGGCCCGGCATATCTCATCGCGGCCGGATATACACCGAGCTGCACTCGCTCTTTCGGATAATAATGGTCCAAAAGCACGCGGTAGCTTTTCAAGCGAACATCCGCCGGAATATCATCTGCCTTTGTTTCGCCGACAAGCGGATTCAAGAACAAGCCGTCCACTGTTTCTAGCGCTGCCTTTTGGATGTATTCATGGGCACGGTGGACAGGATTTCTCGTCTGGAACCCAACGACCGTCTTCCAGCCTTTCTCCTCAAACAAGGCACGTGTTTCTGCTGGCTCATACCATACATCCTCCGATACACCTTTATCGGATTTTTTGATGAGGATAATCTCGCCGCCCACGTAATAATTCCCGCGCTCATAGAGCCGCTTCACGCCAGGATGTGCCTCTTCCTCTGTCTTGTAAACCTCCCTGGCCTCTTTAGACAAGTCCGGCTCATACACGTCAGACACAGTGACGACACCGACCGTTTCTCCTTCATACTGAAGCTTGACCTGCACACCTGAATCAAGGCTTTGTGCCTCCCTTTCTCCAACCGGCAGTGTCACAGGCACAGACCAAACTGTGCCGTTTGAGAGTCTCATTGATTCCACAACAGACTCATAATCAGCCTTGCCCAAGAAGCCTGTCAAAGGACTGAAAAGCCCAATGCCAATCAGCTCCAGGTCGCTGTATGCGACAGCATCCAGCTGAAGTGTTTTTTCAATAGTGGTCACATCGTAATTCGGTTCATAAGCGGAGATTAGAGTTCCTCCATGTGGTTTTGGCAAAGACATCCTTATCATCCCTCTTTCATTTAGTTCTGTTTTGTCAGCCATACTTCTCCTGTTTCTTCAGGCTTCTTCTTCATTAAATATTTCACACCAAAAACAGAGATTAATAATCCTGCCATCACGACAATTGGATACATATTTTGCTCAATCAGTAATTGAATCAGGGTGAAGCAAAGTACCATGGATAGCACCGGTGATACAATCCAGACAGCGAACAGCTTTATAACGATATCCTTCTTCAATACGGCCTTTCCTTGCTTGGCAAAGCCGATGCCAATAATGGATGACGTTGTAATTTGCACGAGTGGAACAGGAATACCGAAGATCGAAGCTGCCATAACAAGTCCTGCCCCGGTTCCAGAAATAATGCAGCCTTCCTCAATCCTCAATTCCGTGATTTTCTTCCCATTTGTTTCAAGTACGCCCCTGCCTAGCAGGACAGCACCTATGGCGACAAATAAACCTCCCCAGAAGATTCCTGATTGCGTGGTTAGAATATCTGCCCCGACAAGTGGTCCTACTGCATTGGCCACATTATTCATCCCAGCCGAAAAGGCCTCAAATACACCCATTATGACCACTAGCACGGCTAGTATAGGCTTTGCTTTCTTTGAGCGGACCCACTTGCTGATAAATGGCCATTTCAAGAACTTTCCTGCCAATACAGCAATCGTAAAAGCCACTAGCGGTGTCAGAATCCAAAACATGAAGATCCATGCAAACTGAGCAACATAGAGACTTTGATAGGCGATTCCCGCTCCGACAATGGAACCGACTGTCACTTCACTCGTTGATAGCGGGATAGACAGAATATTAGCCAGGAACAGAGACATTGCTGCTGACGCAAGTACAATGAGTGCAATCGAAATTGTGAACGTTTCTTTTGGGACGATGCCATTCCCCAATGTCTTGACGACTTCACCTCCGCCAAGCCACGCACCGAGAAAGACTGCAATCCCACATAAACATAAGGCAATGAGGGGATTTTTGATGACACCGGAACCGTAGGAAATCCCCATAGACGCCGCAGCTCCGCTCGCACCGATATTCATGGCAAAGAACAATCCTACTGCCACGGCAATAATGATCAGCATGCTTTCGTCCTCCTCAATCCGTGTGCAGACCGCATTCTGTTTTTCCCATTCCGCTCCAGCGGCCTGCCCGGCTGTCTCCGCCGGCTGCTACTGCTTGTGTGCATGGGAAGCAGCCGATACTTGGGTAGCCTTCATCATGCAAGCGATTATATGGAAGATCCCTATCGTGGATATAGGTCCATACTTCCTCCCATGTCCAGTGAATCAACGGACAAATCTTAATATTTTGAAATTTTTTGTCCTCATTAAAGAAATCGGTATTCGCCCTAGTTGGAGATTGATCCCTCCTCAATCCAGAAATCCACGCATCCATCGGCGTCAGCGCTTTCCTTAACGGGATAACCTTGCGAATTTCACAGCATTTATTCGGTTCTCTTTTCCAAAGCGCCGACCCGTGCTGCTCCCTCTGCTCATCAAGCGTCAGTTCAGGGAGCTTTCTTTCAATCTTTAAGGCTTTAAATCTCTTTTCAATTTTGTCAATAACCTCATAGGTTTCTGGAAAATGCAGCCCTGTATCTAAAAAGACAATCGATGCATCTGGCTTAACCTGGCTGATTATGTCAATTAAAACAATCGCTTCTGCACCAAAGCTGGAAGCATAAATGATTTTATCCTCATGAAAATGTTGAAAGGACCATTCAAGAACTACCTTGGCTCCTTTTGTTTCATCATGTATATGGAAGGACTCCGAAAACTCGTGCCACTTACTGATTTTGTCCATGAAGCATAAAGCCCCTTTCTGTGCAGCGTTCTTTTCTGACTATGCAAAAAAGACAGTCTTCTCCTGTATAAACAAGAAAAAGACTGCCTCTAGTTTGTCTAGTCAGCAAGCTCTTATTTAGATTTATTGATTGTTGTGGATTGAAGGCGAACCTTCTCATTCTTTTCGATTTGAATAACCTTTCCATCCTGAACCACCAAGGTGATTGATCCAAATTTGATTGTATTCAGCATCTGCTCCAAATGAGCCATGACCTCCTGCAAATCAGACGGTTTCAGACGGTTCGCCTCCCTTTCATGTATTCCCGTTTAATGACAGGTACTTGAATTATATAGAAGTTATTGGAATTAATCCTACCATACACATATGATTTGTCAATATTAAATCCAGATTTTTTCAGAAATAGGCTGTGTAACTATGCTCCGTGAAAAGGAATTTTCATTTCCCTTGAACAGACCTCTATAGTAAAATAGATAAGCATGATTTCAAAAAAAGGGTGACATGAATGGAATCAAAACAATATTCAAATTTAAAAATGGGCGAAAAAGGTGCCATATTAAGCATTGTCACCTATTTGTTCCTTTCTGGGATGAAACTATTAATTGGATATATAACTGGATCTGAGGCTCTTTCGGCTGATGGTCTGAATAATACGACAGATATTATTGCCTCTATCGCTGTTTTAATTGGACTGAGACTATCGCAGCGTCCGCCTGACAGCGACCATGGATATGGGCATTGGAAGAGCGAAACGATTGCTTCACTGATTGCCTCCCTGATCATGATGGTAGTCGGAATCCAGGTACTCTTAAACGGCTTTGGCTCCATCTTTGAAGGAAATAATGAGGCACCTGATATGCTGGCAGGCTATGTGGGTATATTTTCTTTCATCATCATGTATCTCGTTTATCGATACAATAAGCACCTCGCTGAGAAAATCAACAGCCAGTCGGTCATGGCCGCCGCTAAGGATAATCTATCCGATGCCTGGGTCAGTATCGGTACCTCAGCTGGTATTTTCGGCTCCCAACTGGGCATGCCTTGGCTTGATACGGTAACTGCCCTGCTCGTCGGCTTATTAATCTGTAAGACTGCTTGGGATATTTTCCGCGAAGCCTCTCATCACCTATCCGACGGCTTTGATGAAGAAAAGATTGCTCTTTATCAAGAATCTATTATGGGAATAGACGGTGTGAAAGGTGTCAAAAAAATCATGGGCCGCAACTATGGAAACAATGAAGTCATCGATATCGTCATCTTTGTTGACTCATCTCTTAATATACAAGAAGCCCATGATATTGCCACTCTCGTTGAAACGGATCTCACGAAGAAGTATGGTGTTTATGATGTCCATGTACACGTAGAACCAAATACAGATCAAGAATAAATAAAACTAAGCTGGACCTGCCATCATGGAATGAAGTGATGGCAGGTCCAGCTTTTTTACTTCAAACAGGAGAGTTATATCCACTGTTTAACCGGCAATTGATAAATAAGGAATCGGTCGAATGGATCGTGCGGCTTGACGATGACTTCCTGCTTCAATTCAAATGGCGTCTCATGCTCCAAATAAAAAATATAATCCTCCGAGGGATAATACAAAATGATATCAACCGTGCGGCTATATTCCTCCACTGAATCGAGAATTCGATTTACAACCTTCCTGAATATTTGCACATTAAACGGATTAAAGAAGTAGAAGTGATTATGGTCAGGCTGGATGGAGAATTCCTCCGCCAGACAATTATAGAAATGGACTCTTTCATTTCGGTACTTTGCATAATCCGCCAGATTCATCATCGCTTCATTATAAAAAACTTCATTCATCTCCACTCCGGAAACAGAAGCATGATGGTAATAATGAATGTAAAAGTTCAAGCGCCCCTTCCCGCAGCCGAAATCAACGACATGATCTTTGCGGCTTATACTGTACGCTTCAAATAATTTCTCAAGCGCCGCATATGGGGTTGGTTCATACCGATTATAGGCTAGGGAAGCTGGATGACCCTGCTGGTCTCCCCTTGTTTTGATACGAAATAGCTCGTCATAATATTTCTCTTTCATAAAAAACCTCAGTTCACTTACGTTTTTATCCTATCTTAAATGTATTATGGCAGGAAGGAAAGCCGCTTAGACAAAAAAAGAAGAGGGTTATTTCCCTCT
>NZ_JBJEFJ010000095.1:0-11409 GCF_051873915.1 Pradoshia sp. | reverse complement strand
CTATCTTCCCGCAACAAACTTTCCGTAGAGTCCAGTATGCAGGATCTTTTAAACATAAAAAAACGAATTCCAGATAATCAAGAATTCGTCTTCATTTTATACTGTTATACTGCCCGTAAAAATTGCAGCGATACTTCATTAAATTTCTCAGATTGATCGACATTACATACATGACCACTATCTTTGAGGATTACCAGCTGACTGGAGGATTGTTCTTTCACTAACTGCTTGACCGGCTCTAAAAAGACATAATCCTCATCTCCCATAACATATAGAGACGGAATGCTTGTATCCTTTTCATTAATCTTCACTAAATATTTTGCAATCCCTGCCGTTAAAGTTAACCATCGCAAAAATTCTCTGTGCTTGAGTTTCTTAGCCTCTTGAATGAAAAGATGCCTCGATGATTGATGTGTTTTCCGGGGCATTAAGACCCATGCAAACATTTTATATAACCATATAAACGGAACCATCCTCTTAAATGCATTCGCCAGACCGAGGAAAACGTGCAATCTCGGTGTAATTCGAATCACCGCTCCTGCAAGCAGCATCGAATGGAAACGCTCAGGATGAGTTTCGGCCAAATGGCGAATAAGCATGGTCCCTAATGATATTCCAACAAAATGAGCCTTTTCAATTCCTTGAGAATTTAGCACATCAAGAATATCTTTAGAAACTAAATCAAGTGTATATTTTGTCGGGCTATTCTTAATCATACAAGCACCGTGTCCTCTCAAATCCACCGCCAACACATTAAAATGCTTGCGATAAGCACGAATCTGCTTGTACCAAATACTTGAACTCCCGCCAGCTCCATGTACTAGAACTACCCACTCTTTATGTTGTCGACTGTATATTTTGTAATGTATCAAGTACGTTTCATCCTTTGATGTTTTTTATCTTATTCTATTAATACGATTACTACTATGGATTGGTTTCATATATTACACATGTTTCCATCAATATAAAAATTTTCAATTAGTTCTTTCAAATTTACATACCTAACTCTTTCCGCCATTATTCTGTCTTCCGATATATAGCATTACATAATAAATTGAAAACGAATGAAAGAATGTAAATGACGGCATTTAACGGCAGTCCGATGACTGAAGCAATGTATTAGGTATTACTAGCATAAATTGTCCAAACCATGGATATCAACTCATGCATCCTATTACACAGGTTTCAAACGGCAGAGTAAATATGGGACCTAGGACACTTTATGGAGTACTATCAAGGATGCAAAAGGACAGTCTTATTACACTTGCTCAAGATGATGGCAGAAGGAAAGCATACCAGATTACCTTCAAAGGAGAATAAGTACTACGTATCGAGTATATATGAAGAGAGGAAAGAAGATTTTTTTGAAGAAGAACATCCTGAGCTGGATTGCTTGATTGTTCATAAGGATAAGGTTTTAAAAGATTTGCTTCTAAGGGAAAAGCTGTCATGCATGTTAAGTATTATGGGTATGCAGATATGAGTTCCATCATAGAGAACTCGGTCGAGAAATCCATTTAATCTCAGAATAATAAATAGACTAATCATTCAGCTAAGGTTATCTTTAATAACCCTCTTGACATCCCTAGCTACCCTTCATTATTGATTAGAGTTGCCGTCTGCAAAAAATCTTATTGTAGCCAAAAAACCTGATCGGTCAGCAGTTATCCCTTACTATTAGAAAACTTAGGGGATAAAAAAAAACCCCGAACCCTTAGTTCGAGGGAAGATATAGCATTCTCACGTTTTATTTAACATTCTCTAAACCAATTGAAATTAAGCTATTTCTCTTCTATTAATGCTACACGCTTAACGTGCGTGAATTGTATGTGGCAACGTATAAGATGTTGGGGGTATCCTCCCTACATATATTTCATACAATGTTTAAAAGTCTATGCAACTAACCGTCACTAAAGATAGTTGTTTTCATTACTTTCCATAAATAATTTTTGCAATCCCATAATGACTGATATCTTCAATCATATTTGCAATCTCAGAAGATGATTCCTTAAAATCATTCTGAATCCATTCATTTAGTATCCCTATTGTCCCTGCAGTAATAAACGTGGATAGATACCCCACCTGTGCTTGGGGCACATTTTTCCCATAACGATTCCACTTTTCTACACATTTCTGATGAGCAATATCCAAGACATCATTTAAAAAATCTTTCCCGTTCTTCAAGCTGAAGAGAACTCTACTCAGTTCCTTATTCCTCAAAATCACCTCGAGAATTTCACTCGTAAATCCAGAAATTGTATAGTCATCTTTTGAAATAGAGATGGCCTCCTTTAGTTCACAAACATACTGACTTTTTAGCTTCTCCATCAAATCATATACATCATCGTAATATCGATAAAATGTAGCCCGATTGATTTCACATTGTAAACATAGCTCGGTTACTGTTATCTTATTCATTGGTTTTTGTTCAAGCAATTCGATAAATTTATCTCTAATTACTTTTTTAGTATATTTTATCCGCCGATCTTCCATTTTTACCTCCCATTCATAAACAAGTTATGAAATAGTGTTTAATAACTTACATTTTGTCGTTAATTGTTGATTGATGTGATGGTTGCTTCATTATACAATGATAACATCTTTTATACAACACAGTGTTTAACAACTAATGGAGGTTTTCATGAAGAACATTTCAATTATCACGGATGGAAGTTGCGATATCCCTGTTGAGGTTATCGATAAATATGATATTAAACTAATCCCTCTTCATTTTCATTTTGAGGATAACATAGAGTATGGCTCAGAACGTATGATGGATAGCGAGGAGTTTTATAGAAGATTAGCGAATGGAGAGATTGCTAAAACAAGCGCCAGTTCTCCTTCATCTGCCATGGATTTACTGAAAGCTGAGCTGGATAAAGGAAATGATGTCATTTGTGTGGCCCTTTCCAGTTCATTAAGCTGTACTTTTAATAATATAAGATTGGCATGCCTTGAATTGCTAGATTCCTATCCGGATCAACGGATTACCGTGATAGATTCCTTAACCGCTTCTATGGCTATGGGAATGATGGTGATCAAGGCTTGTATGATGAGAGATGAGAAGTATTCCTACGACCAGATTGTTGATTATCTGAATGAAACTAAGCATTCCTACCACGTTGAATTTTATGTGAATGATTTGCATTATCTAGCAAGAGGCGGCAGACTTAACCCGGCTATCGCCAAAATAGGCGGTATCATCGGTATTAAGCCAATCCTGTCTGTTACAGACAATGGAACCATTGAATCTGTCTGCAAAGCCAGAAAAACCTCTGGTGCTATCAAGCAAATAAAAGATAGATTTCTGACCTCCTCAACAGAAAAGGAAATGATTTGTATTTTGCATTCCAATAATCTTGATAGAGCCTTAACCTTAAAAGCAGACCTCGAATTGGACCAGCATTTCTCACAAGTATTCTTCACGGAGATTGGCCCATCCATTGGCAGTCATACTGGCCCAGGATGCTTAGGACTTGCTTATCTAAAAAATTGATAGAAGGATATTTTCCCTCCTATTAAGAATTAATACATTGGATAGTAAAAAGATAGATTTTTATTAAGGGGGACTTACTTGCATGCAAATGGATATAGCCAGCCAACCAGCGCGAAAAAAGCGAAGGTGGCCAAAGATTATCGGTTTTTCTGTTCTTGGACTTGTGATTATCCTTTCAGTCATTTTTGTCGCTGCAAATATGTATGCAAAGCGCTCATTGCCGCAAATTTCCGGAGAAATAAAGCTTGAAGGATTAAAAGATAAAGTAACGGTTGTACGTGATGAAGAAGGTGTTCCGCATATAAAAGCGAAAAATGACCATGATTTATACATGGCACAAGGTTATATAACGGCACAGGACCGTCTCTTCCAAATGGATTTAAGCAGACGGCAGGCCTCAGGGCAATTAAGCGAAGTAATCGGTGAAAGCTCAGTAGAACAGGATAAATTTTTTCGTACATTTGGCTTAAGGCGTGCTGCCGAAGCTTCTTATAAAGGGTATTCAGATGAAATGAAGGGGTACCTACAGAGCTACGCAGATGGCGTGAATACATTCATGAAAGAAGCCATTTCTGACAATAAGCTGCCAGTTGAGTTCACCTTATTAGGATATGAGCCTTCTGAATGGACAGTCATTGATACGTTAACAATCGTAAAGTACATGGCTTACGATTTAGGCGGACATTGGGAAGGCCAAGTCTTTCGCAGCTATCTATTAAGCGAATTTACCGAAGAAGAGGCAATGGATTTATTCCCTGCGTATCCAAAGGAAGCACCGACTGTCATTGAAGAAGGGGCTATTGATTGGGAACAAAGCTTTGCCAGCGCCCATATTCCCGATGAATTCAACGGCAGCAATAACTGGGTCATCAGTGGAGAGAAAAGTGAAAGCGGATCAGCCCTTTTGGCAGATGACCCGCATCTAGGATTAATGACGCCATCAATCTGGTATCAATCAACTTTACAGTCAAATGAACAAAACATGAGCGGTGTCACATTTGCGGGAATTCCAGGCATTATCATCGGACATAATGAAAATATTGCATGGGGAATTACAAATGTAGGGCCAGATGTGCAGGATGTGTATATAGAAAAAATAAATCCTGATAATCCGGAACAATATTTATATAATGATGAATGGATAGACGCAGAGATTATTACTGAGACCATAAAAGTAAAAGGCCAAAAAGCCATTGACCTTGAAGTAATGGTCACTCGCCATGGTCCTGTTATTTCAGAATTTGCGCATGATAACGCAAGCGATACCGCCCTTTCTTTGAAATGGACCGCCTTAGAGGCGACACAGGATTTAGAAGCCATTCCTTTGATGAATAAGGCAAGTAACTGGGAAGAATTCGATGCAGCAATCGAACACTTCAAAGCACCTTCATCAAACTTTGTATTTGCGGCAAAAGACGGAACAATCGCCTACAAAGCATCAGGGAATATCCCGATTCGAAAAAAGGGCGAAAGCTTAGTGCCCGTTCCAGGCTGGAATGATGAGTATGAGTGGGAAGGTTATATTCCACATAATGAATTGCCGACACTCATCAACCCTGAAGAAGGTTTTATTGCAACCGCAAATAATAAGATTGTAGACGATTCCTATCCATACCATATCTCGAATGTATGGGCGCAGCCCTACCGCCAGCAACGAATTCTCGAGGTTTTGAACTCGAAAGAAACATTTACGGTTGAGGATATGAAGGCTTTGCAAATGGATATTAAAAACCTGCAAGCCGAAGAATTTGTTCCAATTTTCCTTGAACAATTATTAAATCAGAAATTAAGTGAAAAAGAAAAAGAGGCCGTAAACCTCCTAAAGAAGTGGGATTTTGAAGATGATCAAGCAGAAACAGCTCCATTGCTCTTCCAGACCATACTGCTAGAGATCTCGGATGTTTTGTTTGGGGAGAAAATTCCAGATGAAATGATGGACCTCTTTGAAGGCAAAAATCAAGTCATTGACGAGCTCATTCGACGTGCCAATGAAGGTGAGGAAGGACCTTGGATTGACAATAACGGCGGTTTGTCCAAGGTCATCCATCAGGCACTGAAACAAACAATCGACACATTATCCGAACGTTATGGAGACGATATGAGCAAATGGCAATGGGGAGATGAGCATAAGCTGCAATTTTCGCACCCTTTATCAAGAGTGAGCCCTCTGCAGCATATTTTCAATAGTAGGGATGCCATCCCGGTTGGCGGAAGTGCCGTGACCGTTCAAGCGGCTAGACGAAATGATGAAACCGGTATAGTGAATCACGGCGCTTCTTGGCGGTATGTCATTGACACAAGTGATTTTAGCAAAGCCTATCATATAGTTGGTCCAGGACAATCCGGACATTTCAAAAGCGAATGGTATAATAACCAATTTGAAGATTGGGTGACAGGAGACTATCATGTAACTACTCTCAATGAACCAGTCAGTGAAGATCAGACATTAAGCTTGTCACCTAATTAAGGGATGCGGAGGAGCTGCAATCATCGATTGCAACTCCTTTCTTCCTCAAAATTAAGTAAACAATTCTTTTGCTAATCACCAGCGCCAAATGGATAGATACAGCGATATGCACAATTTATATCATATTGGCCAAATTATCCTACTGCGCAAGCTGCAATCCCCTTGGGATAGCGCTTGGTAGATAGCTTATTATATGACATAAAAAATATAAGGCAGCAGCCCCATACCATACTAGGGACTGCTGCCTTATTTCATTTACCTCTTCCCTTTATCATAAATCTCACCTAATGCTTTCGGAGCACGGTTGGATTTAGAGAAAAAGATTAATAACAATAACGTTACTACATAAGGTAGGATCATGAATAGATCAGTGTAGCTGCTTGGCAATGCCATGGACTGAGCAATAAAAGCACCACCGGATTTCGCAAATCCAAATAAAAGGCAAGCAGCTAGCGTCGGGACAATCTTCCAGTTTCCGAAAATCAATGCGGCAATAGCTAAGAATCCATACCCCATATAAATGCTAGAGGAAAAGTTAGCTGAAATGGAATAGGCAAAACACATGCCGCCAAGACCTGATAATAGACCGGATATCAAAACGGCTGTAAACCTGATTTTCGTTACATCTACACCTGCAGCATCCACCGAATGAGGATTTTCCCCGCACGCTCGTAAGCGTATGCCGAATTTTGTTTTGTATAAAAGATACCAAGCAAAAATGGCAATCACGATGATCATCACTTCAAACGGATACACATTCGTAAAAATCGCACCTATTACTGGTATATCGGCTAAACCACTAATGGTAAACCGCTCCATGACACCTAACTGGAACTTATCCGAAGCCGTTCCAAAGACAAGCGAATTGATTTGTGTCGTCAAGAACGTAGTCAGCGCCAACGCCAAAATATTAATGACGACACCGCTGATTACTTGATTGGCCTTAAACTTAATACAAAGGACAGCATGAATAATAGCAAAAACCATCCCGCCGACCATGGCAAATAGTAATGCCACATAAAATAAATCTTGAATATCTGTACCAAACGCATTTGCGATCAAAATAGCTGATAGCGCTCCGATGAATGCCCCAAACCCTTGAAAGCCTTCAAGTGCTAAATTGGTAATACCGCTCTTTTCACTGTATATACCGCCTATCGCCATCATAAAAAGAGGCAAAGCAAAGGATAAGCCATCAATAATTACTGTATCCATTATGATTTACGCTCCTTTCGTTCCTCTACTTTTTCACTCATACAGCTGATTTTATATTTCAGGTATACACCACATGCACTAAACAATAGAATCAGTCCGACGATCACAGAAGAAATTTCTTGTCTAATTCCTGCCTGTGAACTCATATACGTGCTACCCTGATCAATGATTGATATTAGGGATGAAGAAAAAATAACACCAATTGGATGAGAATTTCCTAATAGAGCTACAGCAATGGAATCAAAGCCGATGTCTGATAATACTTTTGGCTGTATGGAAGCGTAATAACCTAAATAATACGTAACACCTGCAAGTCCAGCCAAACTACCTGAAATAACCATGGCTAAGACTGTATTTCTTCCCACATTGATTCCCGAATATTTGGCAGCATTACGGTTGGAACCTACCGCTTTCATATCAAAACCAACCACTGTTTTGTCCATGACATACTTGATTAAAATAGCGGTAATGATAGCCAAACCAAAGCCTAATGGGATATCCATTTTCAGGTCCCCTACTTCGACATTCACTAATGTTAATCTTGCAGCTTCAGAAATATATTGAGATTGCCTTGAGACCGGATCAATATAATACATTTGGATAAAAAAGCTAATGACATATTGAGCAATATAATTCAACATAATCGTCGATACGACTTCATTGATGTTGAATTTATATTTTAACCAGCCTACTAATCCACCCATTAGTCCACCGACGACGATACCAATCAGTAATACAAGCGGCTTTGCAATCATCGCATCCAAACCACTGTAGCCAACAATAATCGTCGCAAAAAAACCAGAGACGAGCATTTGGCCGGCAACCCCAATGTTAAATAGACCCGCTCTAAATGCTACTGCAACTGCCAAGCTCGCAAATAAAAGCGGCGTCATCGCATTCAACAAACTCATGAAATCAGTCAGCATGCTTTTATAGCCAGCATAAGATGGCTTCGGCATGATTCCTGCCCCTTGGAATAGGTTACAGAACGCCTGCAAAGGATTTTTGCCGATTAAAAGGATAACAATAGCCGCAGCAATAAAACTCATAATTATGGCGACTAATGGAATGGAGATTGATTGCCATTTCTCCTTACTCATTAGCCGAATAAGACGATTACGCAAGTTTTTATTCTTATTATCTTTACTCATGCTTTGCCCCCATCATATATTCACCGACTTCATTGGTCGTTAATGACTCCCTGCTAGCAATCTTTTGAAGCTGGCCATTATAGATAACTCCTATCGTATCCGCTACATTCATGATTTCATCCAGCTCCAACGAAATAAGGAGAATCGCTTTTCCACGGTCACGTTCCTTAATGATCATCTTATGGATATTTTCGATTGCACCAATATCTACACCCCTTGTTGGCTGAACAAAAATCATGAGGGGCGATTGCAATTCAATTTCTCTGGCGATGATGGCTTTTTGCTGATTACCGCCGCTCATCGAACGAACTTGCGTTTTAACGCCTTGTCCGCTTCTAATATCATATTTATCGATCAGCCTGCTGCCAGATTGCTCAAATTCTTCTTTATTGAGGATTCCCTTACGAGAGTAGGGCTCCTTATAATACTGCTTTAAGGCTAAATTAGTAGCTAAATCAAAATCTAAAAACAGTCCAAAGCTATGCCTGTCCTCAGGTATATAAGAGATTCCAGCTTCTGTTCTGTTTCTGATCGTTTCATTCGTAATATCCTTGCCGCCAAGGAAAATGTTTCCGCCGCTGACCTTTGTTAACCCAGCAATCGCATCCGCTATTTCAACCTGTCCATTATCTGCAACTCCAGCAATAGCGAATATTTCACCGCCGCGAATCGTAAACGAAACATCTTTAACCACTTCGAACCCATCTTCATTTTTTACCGTTAGATGCTCTACCTTCAATACTTCCTCTTTAAACTCAGCAGGCGCCTTCTCAGCTTCAAAGCTTACCTCTCTGCCAACCATTAATTGAGCCATATGATTAACAGAAGTCGTCTTTACATCTAATACATCCACTAATTTCCCTTTATTCAATACAGCACATCGGTCTGCCACTTTCTTGATTTCTTCCAGCTTATGCGTAATCAAGATGATGGTTTTTCCGCCGTCTCGCAGACCTTTGATAATACCCAGCAAGAATTCAATTTCTTGTGGCGTTAAGACGGCAGTCGGTTCATCAAAAATAAGGATATCTGCTTCACGATAAAGCACCTTTAGAATTTCCACTCGCTGCTGCATGGAAACGTTCAAATCGGCTATTTTTTTCGTAGGATCCACTTCTAACCCAAAGCTTTTGGACAGCTCCTCAATTTTACGATTAGCATTTCGAATATCAACGTAAGGAAAGAGACCTGCAAATTTTCTTATCGGCTCAACTCCTAGAATAATATTCTCTGTAATCGTATAATCAGAGACTAACTTAAAATGCTGATGGACCATCCCTATATTAAGCTTCGCCGCATGGTTAGGCGAACTGATATCCACTTTGTCACCCCGGATGTAAATTTCCCCTTCATCCGGTTCATACATACCGCCCAGCATACTCATCAATGTTGATTTACCCGCACCATTCTCTCCAAGTAAGGCGAAAATTTCTCCTTTTTTTATACTAATGGACACATCATCATTCGCTACTATTCCAGGAAAGCGTTTGGTTATATGTTTCATCTCTACAATATAATCAGACATCTTTCTTCTCCTTTATCACAATAATTAAAAGGGAAAAAATTAGAAGTTTATCATCTTCCTGACCCGCTAAAATTCAGGAAGTGATAAACTTCTAATGGTTCATTCCATAATGTGTTTCTATTGAATGTTACAACCCTGGGAACTTTTCTGGCGTATGGCCATTAAAGTTAGACGCAGGTACGATTGTGCCATCTTTCACTAACTCGTACGCTTCATTCATTTTATTAAGTGTATCCTCTGATAATTGGTGACGGCCTTCATCTTTAATAAATCCAGTAGAATCTGTATCTGCATGAAGAACTACATTTCCACTTTTAAAGCTTCCGTCAACAATGGCATTCAATTGCTTTTCAACGTTCATGCCCATAAATTTAGCAGCAGATGTTAATACGATGTTTTCAGAACCATTTACACCGTCATCATATTGGTCAACATCACAGCCAATTACTTTTACGTCTCCTTTTGCTTCCTTAACGGCCGTGAATACACCATTGCCTGTGCCGCCAGCTGCAACAAAGATTTGGTCTACACCTTTTTTGATCAATGCATTTCCGATCACTTTTCCAGTTGCTTCATCACCAAAAGATCCTGCATAGTTACCGCCGACATCAGTGCCTGTGACATCAGTCCCTGCATAACCGGATAATTCAACAACCTCAACATTTTTATCAAAAGTGTTATTAACAAACTCTACGCCTGATTCAAAGCCAAATTGATAATTTACATTGGATGGATACGCAATCCCATTGACAACCGCTACTTTATTGGATTTCGTTTCAAGTGCAGCAGCCATTCCTGCGAAAAATCCACCTTCTTGTTCAGCGAAACTCATGGAATAGATATTATCGAATGTCTTTTGATCCCCTACAGGTGTAGGCTCAGAATCAATTAAAATAAATGTTTTATCAGGATTTTCTAAAGCAACACTAGAGACCCCTGCAAATTGGAACCCTGGTGTTACAATAACATCATAGTCTGCCACGATATCAGCGACTGCTTGTACACCTGCAGCAGGATCGCCCGTTTCTTCTTTAATAGCCTTTACAGTCGCTGTTGGATGATTGTTGATAAAGTTCAAAATGCCATTATAGTTATTTTCATTGAAGTTACCATCATCAACACCAGTAAGGCTTGTTACAATCGCAATTTTCAATCCGTCTTCATTTGTACCGGACTGTCCTCCATTTTCACTATTTCCGCACGCTGCCATGGCAGCTGTCAATAAAGCCATGCATAACACCATTACTATTTTTTTCATACTCTGTTTCATCGAAATGATCCTCCTATGTTACTCCTATGAAAGTGTTATCTTTGTAATCTTTACGCCAATAATGTTATATTAAAATAATTTCATTTTTACTCACCAATAGTAACATCAGAAATTTCACCCGTCAATAAGAAATCCGTATGTTTCTTTGTTAATATAAATTAATATTCGTTAATAAGCTGAAAATCAACTAGAAAAATAGCTATATATGTATAAACTTAATAAAAAGACGAAATATCTAATAATCATTCCACTGACATCAGTGTAAACTCCCTTAATCAAATTGAA
>NZ_JBJEFJ010000094.1:0-11434 GCF_051873915.1 Pradoshia sp. | reverse complement strand
TTAAAACGTATTCGCTTCATATGTTTTTCGGCTGATTTTCTCAATCACCTGATGGAGATCATCCGGCTTATGGAACTCAATAGGGGAGAAGCCTTTCTCAAACAGAATGGTGTCAGCCTCAATGACCAGGACATAGCGGTTATTGATTTTCGCTAAATGGATGGTTTCTCCGAAATCAGCGAGGAGGCCCTTGATACTTGTGCTGTCGAGCTTCATCTTCAGCTCAACTTCCGGTTCCCGCTCAACTAATTGGGCTGCTGCTTCGACGACCTGCTCTGTTGACAGCTTTTCTTGCAGCTCCCGCTTCGGGCTCTCAGCCCAAATCTCAATGGCCTCCTCGAACTGGCGTCTTTCCTCGCTTTCAGGTTCATATACCTCTCCAATATGCTCTTGTACCATTTCCATTACATGATTCTTCATGATTTCCTGCTTGGACTCCCCATATTCGACGAATTTCAAAAAGTCCTCAAAGTAACGGGCATGGGAGGATTGGTGGATTTTCAGCTCGTTTTCCTCAATCATTCCTTCCTCAGGCATATGCGGATAGAGGATGGATTTCATATTCTTGGTCGTAATGGCCATTTCAACATTGCGAATCAATGTTTTCTCATCAGAGATGGAGGCAACCTTCGGCTCGAAATCACATTTCATGATGAAGAGGAAACGATGCTCAAAGAATTTCCGAGGCACTGCTGATGCTAGGAGGAAGACGCCTCCTCGCACAGCGCTCGTGTCCAAATAAGAATGAACAAACTCCTCACTGCAGCTTTGGAACTCCTCTTTGCTTTCGGCATAGCGGGTTCGGTTAAAGGCGTTATAATTCGGGTTTGAATCGAGCGCATGGCCTGGCTCGATAATAAAATGCCCAAGCTTGGTCGGAACTTGTTCGGAATTCGGGTGGCGTTCCACCTTTCTTTTGACGATTTTCTTAAATTCCCCGTCAAGGAAATCTTTCAGAGCGCTTTCTTCGTATTCAGCTGTGTCAAGTGTTTGATAAAGCTTGGCTGTCGGCTGCTCTTTATTTTCAGTTTCAATTACGAAAAAGGATAAAAAACGTATCTCAAATTCCATCATTCACACCTAATTTCTTGTTTAGTCAGCCTTCTCAGTATCCCAAAAGCTCAAGATTTCGTCAATTTCCTTTATCGTACCCAAGAGCCTATAAACAGAATCCAAGAGGGGATGACAGTCTTTGTGTTTTGATGAAACATTTACCAAGCCTTTTCACGCTAAAGCTGGGGTATAGGGTGTTAGAGGTGTATGAACTGTTTAGGAGGTGGAGGACATGGAAAGATGGGCTTACTTTTTCGTCCTGTTGGTGGGAATCCTTGTGTCTATCCTCTTGATTAGCTTGATGGTGGTCGGAATAGCCTCCTGCATCAAGTGGAACCGTGACAGGAAACAGCAGCAGCATGCCATCCTTCGTAATTTTCCTTTCTTGGCTAGGGCACGCTACGTATCTGAACAGGTCAGTCCGCAATTGAAGCAATACTTCTTTGAGGGGGATTTGACAGGGAAACCATATTCTCATCACGATTATGTAGCAATCGTCAAGACGGCGAAATATGCGAAATCTGTTGTCGCGTTAGGGAGCAAACGGGATTTTGACAAGCCTGGATTCTATATTCGTAATGCGTTTTTTCCAAGGCTTTTGAAGGATATGGGGGCAGATCAAACACCGCTCATCCATTCAAAGAAATACATAATTGATGAGGAGACCCTTCTATCAAGGAAGGAGCATATGGTAGAAACCGATTTGAAGCCTTGGCTTTATGAGGATGAAGATGCTGTTATCATTGGGGCTGATACTTGCCGCAAGCCGTTTCATTTGAAGAGTCCTGTAGGGATGAGCGCAATGAGCTATGGAGGACTAGGCAAGAATGCCATCAAGGCTCTGTCATTTGGCGTTCACGATGCACGAGCGTTTATGAATACCGGCGAAGGTGGAATCTCTCCCTACCATCTGGAGGGAGGAGCAGATTTAATCTGTCAAATAGGTCCTGGTAAATTTGGCTTTAGGGATAAGGAAGGAAATTTCTCTTGGGATGAGCTCTTGGAGAAATCCAAGCTGGATCAGGTAAAGGCATTTGAATTGAAATTAGGCCAGGGGGCAAAAATACGCGGGGGCCATATTGAGGGAGTAAAAGTTACTCCGGAGATTGCGAAGATACGAAATGTCGAGCCCTATAAGACGATTGATTCCCCAAATTGCTTTGAGGAGTTTGACAGCTTTGACTCTATGCTGGATTTCATAGAAAGAGTCAGGGAGGTTTCCGGTAAACCGGTTGGAATCAAAATGGTTATCGGTGCAGAAGAAACGTTTGAAGAATTTGCATCTTATATGAAAAAGAGTGGGCGTTATCCTGATTTCTTATCCATTGACGGTGCTGAGGGAGGTTCAGGAGCAACCTATAAGGCTATGTCCGATTCAGTCGGACTTCCGATTGTCCCATCTATTATGATTGCCAATCGTCTATTGAAGCAATACGGAATCAGGAACAAGATGAAGATAATCGCCAGCGGTAAGCTCTTCTCTGCTGACCGGATTGCATTGGTTCTATCTCTCGGCGCTGATGCCGTGCAGGTGGCCCGCGGATTGATGATTGCCGTAGGATGCATTCTCGCTGAAAAATGTCATACAAATCAGTGTCCAGTAGGTGTGGCTACGACAGATCCTAAGCTGCAAAAAGCCCTTGTCGTTGATGAAAAAAGGTATCGGGTAACCAATTATCTTGTTGGTCTTCGGGAGGAATTATTCATGCTGGCCGCCTCTGCCCATTTGAAGAGCCCGCGTTATTTCGGTGAAGAGGATATCGTGTTTGTAGATGAGCACTATCAGGTGAAGAATCTGAAGGATATCCAATCTGAACCAGGATGGGAAGGGCTTGTAACAAAATAAAAATAAGCGGGAAGGAATGGCTGGCATTCTTCCCGCTTATGATAAATGATAGGTTTGCTCACCAGTATTAGGAGGCTTCGATGGAGGTATCTTTTTTATTAAGTGCTCTGTTCATATGAAGTAAACGCTTTTTGATTTCATTGGCATAAATGATATCATTGTCCTTGATAGCAAGGCTTAATAAATCGAGCAGATCATCCAGCGTCAAGCTTTCTGTATTCTGTTCGTCAATTTCCCCTTCTTCGAACTCGTTAACAATCTGTTTTTCTGAATCCTTTCGTTTCTCTTCTTCTTGATAATGGGAAACGAAAATTTCAACAAGCATAGCATCCGTGATTTTCTCCCCGGTTGTCTCTGGCAGCATATCCAATATTTCTAATTCCTCAACAATCATATCAAAGCATTTGTCTGAAAGGGTGTATTCGGCCTTTCCTCCAAATAATTTTTCAAATACAGTCAGTAATACGGGAGTCGTTAAGGAAGTCAGTAGTTTTTCATATACTGTGTTGGTTTGTCTAACTTCTGCCAGAATAATCTCTTTCGTCTTGCTCCGCATAAAAATCCCCCTTGTATTTAAAGTCATGATTGAAATCATTTTCTAGGATAATAGTAGCATGAAAAAAAGAAGAATGATAATTTCGTGAACTGAGAAACGAGAAATGTCACAATATAGTAAGTAAATTCCTTTTGTGGCAGATATCAACCTGTAATTCATTGAGAGGTCTGTATGAAAATGGCAAACCATATTGTTATTCCGAAATAATATAAAGGGCTGTTTACCTGTTATCCTATTGGTTTGCAAAGGGCACTGAGACGATTTTTAATATCATTCATATATTCCTCATCTCCTTCTTCCTTCGCAAATAGGAGCAAATCCAGCAAATCATCTACCGTAAGCATCAAGGTATTCTGGTCATGTGAATCATCGCTAATCAAGCTGGAATCAGAGGAAAGATGCCTGCCGATGACATTGTAATAGAGATGGACCAAGGTAGAGCTTGAATACGGCACAGCCATTTCGGGAAGGGGATGGTCTGTTTTCTCCAGCTCGTTTTTCAGTGCCAGATAGGTATTCTCTGATAGAAGATGAGTGCCTGATGGTCCAAATAGATTGTAAAACATTTTTACAACGATTGGCGCGCTTAATGTTTGCACTAATTTAGGAGATACTTGGCCTGTGTTCATTATTTCATCTGTTATCAAAAGGTATGTATTCTTCTTCATCAATCTTCTATCCTCCTTTATGGAATCTATCATAAGCTATTTTTTGGAGAATTTAAACAATTGCGTCTTGGGTTTCTTGATGGAACGTTTAATCGTCATGATGATTAGGATTGGAACTAAGGATTCAAAAGGACCCCCTTACCGGTTTGATAGTCTGCTTCCCGCACCTCTAGTGGAACCATGTTTCCGCCTGTAGACCAGATGATATGGACAGCTGTTTCTGGCAGGTCATATACCTTTGAAGATAATAATGGTCCGTAAAATCCAGTCAGTGCAGACGGTTCGGCATATATGCCTTCCGTATCCATCAGCTCTGCAAGGTAACGGTAAATACGAGTGTCTGATACTGTAAAGGAAGCGTTTAAGCAATTAATCATATATTGGCTGGATAATTCAGATGGCCTCCCGACCGCTAGACCATCAGCTGCAGTCCGGTTTGTAAGGCCAAAATCATGAACAGATACTGAGCTATAAAGCTTTGTGGCCATCCCAAGCAGAAAGCAGGGAGACTCAACAGGTTCAGCAAAGGTCAGATGGACGTGTTTCCCGAATTCCTGCCTTAATCCATAGGCAATCCCGCCTGGTGCCCCTCCAACTCCGCATGGAAGATAGACAAAAAGGGGATGTTTCTCATCAATTTGAACACCTAGATCCTTCAATTGATTTTTGAGCCGGCGGGCTGCTGTTGCATACCCAAAGAAAAGGTCGGCAGATTTCTCATCATCAATGAAATGACAGAGGGGGGATTTCTCAGCTTCCATTCTCCCTTGTTTGACGGCTTCCCCGTAATCTGATCCATGTTCAACGACATTTACCCCACGTTTTCTGAGTAAATCCTTTTTCCATTGTTTTGCATCAGAGGACATGTGAACATTGACCTGGAAACCGAGTGTGCGGCCTATTAAGCCAATACTCAAACCAAGATTTCCGGTAGAGCCAACGATAATCGTATAGCGGGAATAGAAGGACCGGAAAATAGACGAATCGATCTTGCGGTAATCATCTGTTATCTTTAGGAGCCCTTGCTGTACAGCCAACTGTTCTGCGAGTTTCAACACCTCATAAATCCCGCCTCTAGCCTTCACCGAACCTGATATGGCGAGAGCATGGTCGCATTTGAGAAAAAGCTTGCCTGCAATGGCTTGGTTATGGAGCTGTTCGAGACGGTCTTGCATATGTTGTACCCTTACTAAGGGTGACTCAATCAAACCTGATTGTGCTTTTGTCTCCGGGAATTTATGGGCAAGATAGGGGGCAAAGCGATTTAAGCGTTCTTCAGCCTCATCGATTTTCGAACAATCTAAATGAAGAGGTGGATTAGGATGGTTCACCCAGTAACATTCTTTTCTTTCCGAAATATCCTGCAAGATAGGCAGTTCCTTCAGCCATTCATCCTTCGTTTTGCCATGAATTTTTTTCATCAATCAAACCATCTCCTTATGTGCGCATTTCAATAACATTACTTTCATTAAACATGATAATGCCTATTTTTTGAAATAGTCTGTCACATTATTTGGTTAATATGATATAATTATGATATCACTTTGATATATAGGAGATGGTGTGATGGCCGAGAAAAAGGCATTCAAAATCAATGGATACTTAGGTATCCTCATTGGAGCGATATTAGTTGGAATGGGGATTTACCTGTTTATCATGTCTGGTGGAGCAGGGCTGGGACTTGTTATTCCTGTTATCCTCGTCATTCTAGCTGCCTTGATTTTTTCTGGAGTAACCATTGTCCAGCCAAATGAGGCAAAGGTACTGACACTGTTTGGTACGTATGTCGGTGTTATTCGGGAGCAAGGCCTTTGGGTAGCGCTGCCGCTAACGATGAAATCAAGCGTATCATTACGGGTGATTAACTTTAACAGCGACAAGCTTAAGGTCAATGATTTAGAAGGAAATCCAATTGAAATTGCGGCTGTTGTCGTTTATAAGGTACAAGATAGCGCAAAGGCCACCTTTGATGTAAAGGATTATAAAGAATTTGTTCAGATTCAAAGTGAAACGGGCATTCGTCATATCGCAAGCCAGTATGCTTATGATCATTTTGGTCATGAATCGGAAATGTCCTTACGGAAGAACAGTGATGAGATTGCTGTTTTCTTATCAGAGGATTTACAAAAACGTTTGTCTGTAGCGGGGGTAGAAGTTCTTGAGGCCCGTATTATGCATCTAGCCTATTCTTCGGAAATCGCTTCAGCCATGCTGCAAAGACAGCAGGCACAAGCAGTCCTATCTGCACGGAAGGTTATCGTGGACGGGGCAGTCGGGTTAGTCCAAAGCACGATCCATCAGTTGGCGGACTCTGGGGTTGTCGAACTGGACGAGGATCGGAAGGCACAAATGGTCAACAACTTAATGGTGGCGATTGTGTCTGATAAGGGATCGCAGCCGATTATTAATACAGGCAGCATCCATTAAGGAACTGGTTTAAATGACAAAAAGAAAAGCTTATCCGCTTAGGATTGACCCCAAGCTTTATGACGCATTAGAAAAATGGGCAGAAGACGAATTGCGAAGCGTAAATGCACAAATCGAAATCATACTAAAGGATGCGGTTAAGAAAGCTGGAAGGCTGAAAAATGAAGATCATAAGCAATAGAGTGGATAGGAGGCTTCTGCGCTAAGGAGGCCTCCTTTTTGTTCCGGTTCATCAAAGTGGGAAATAGGGAGAAAAATGATATTGATTAATGATGACTTCCATAGTACATTCTTATATAGCTGATTATGAATGAAACATTTCATTTCTTCATTAAGTGGAGAGAAATATTGATCAGTAATCCGTAAAATAAATGGCATGAAAGTCAACGATATGATAGTATAATGGTAATTGTTGGATAATTCCGAATGGTTCGAAAAGAGTGTTTCATTCAATGAGAAGAGGTCATTCCATGATGGGGTTTGTTCGTGAGGTCTTTTATGCTGTATGCATCGGTATTCTTTCGGTGGGAGCGATAGGGTTTATCCTATATGCCTTTATGTTTATCGAGGAGCTAATCTTTTAAGATAACCGAGCAAAACATGATGTAATGGATATGCTCCTGCCGGATGCAGGACAAAAAAGATGCAGGCTCATAATGCCTGCATCTTTTTTGTATTATGGGAAGTTAGGAAGAGGGTCCAGTATGCTAGGGAGAGGCTTTTTTGTTCGGTACAACAATTCAGAGATGGTGACACTTTTGTACCCGTTATCCTTTAATAGTTTTAAGATAGGCTCCATTGCCTTAACCGTCTCTGAAGAACGATTCCTGTTCCAATCATGCAGAATAATGATATCACCAGGGCTTAATCCCTTCTGAACATGATCGACGATTTTAGCTGCCTTCGGATTTCTCCAATCAAGTGCATCTTGGTCCCATGACCATAAAATCACATCAAAGCCTTTTTTGTGAGCGGTTTCGATAATCGTATCATTATAAACTCCCTCAACAGGCCGATAAAGGGTCGGTTTCCTGCCGATGATTTTTTCAATTGCTTCATCCGTCTTATCAAGCTCCATCGATAATTGAAGGGAACTCATGCGCCTGCTTGAGAAGTGGTGAAAGGTATGATTGCCGATTTCATGTCCTTCATCTGCTTCTCTTTTTAATACCTTTGGATATAACAAAGCGTTTTTACCTGTAACAAAGAATGTGGCTTTTGCATCGTACTTTGCAAGCAAATCAAGGATTTGCGGTGTGAAAACCTCATGAGGCCCATCATCAAATGTGATGGCTACTAATTTTTCCTTTGTATTCGTCTCCCATATGACACGCCCTGTCTTCTCATATTCCTCCCTGGGTTTTATTGATGCATATACCCGTGGTTCCTGAATGAGAATGAAGAAGAGTACGAACCATAATAGAAGAAGTTTCTTGCCCATCTACATAACATCCCTTCATCTATGCAAGTAAGGATTAGTATATGGAATTTAGGAAGAAATATTTAAGGGGTTAATTAACATAAAAATAAATGGGAGATACATCCATATACCCTACTCACGGACTTGTCTTTGTGTGAAAATATGGATATAAACAAGAGGCAGGTGGGAGAAGGATATGTCGAGAAGCAAGAAATCGTTGTTTGTGATATGGATGGTTGTCCTCTTAGGTATATTACCGCTGGCGCAGTACACCGAACATCAAGAAGCCCATGCAGGTCCCCAATCAGAACTTGGGACCAAAATATCGAAAGTATTAAGTCATGAGGATCTAAAAGGAGCTGTGACAGGAATCAGTGTAAGGGAGGCTAAGACAGGGAAGATTATTTACCAAAAGAACGGGGATACCAGATTGCGGCCTGCTTCAAGTCTTAAGCTTGTGACGAGCGCGGCAGCCTTAAAGCTTCTTGGAGGAAATTATCGTTTTAAGACAGAAGTTTATACGGACAAAAAAGCAGTTAATGGGGTTCTAACGGGTAATTTATATTTAAAGGGGTATGGCGACCCTACTCTTACGACAGCTGATTTAGACAAACTAAGCAAGCAGCTGAAGAAAAAAGGTATACGCAAGGTGAAGGGGAATCTAGTTGCTGATGACAGCTGGTACGACAGCACGAGACTTTCTCTTGACTTGCCTTGGAGCGATGAACAGGAATATTATGGAGCACAAATATCAGGATTGACCGTATCCCCAGACACTGATTATGATGCTGGAACGGTCATCATTCAGGTCGCACCAGCAGCCAAAGAAGGGAAAGCGCCGAGCATAAAGGTATTGCCGAAAACAAGCCATATCAAGTTATCTAATAAGGCTAAGACAGGGAAGGCTGACAGCAAGAAAACGATCAAAGTAACGCGTAAGCATGGAACAAACCAATTATCTATAACGGGCAGTATTCCGAAGAACAGCTCTGCCTCTAAATATTGGATAGCCGTTGAAAATCCAACAGGTTATACCTTAGAGCTATTTAAGCGTTCCCTTGCGAAAGAAGGCATCAAGACTGCTGGTAAAATGACTGCAGGGAAGGTACGTCCAGGTGCAGTAAAGCTCGCATCAGACCAATCAGCTCCTTTAAAAGAAGTCGTGAAACCATACTTAAAACTAAGCAATAACACGATTTCCGAAGTCCTCGTGAAGGAATTAGGCCGCGTAAAGGGCAAGGGAGGAAGCTGGGAGCACGGGCTCTCTGTTATTGAAAAACAGTACAATTCCCTTGGAATTAACCATAATAATATCCTCATGAGGGATGGGTCTGGTGTGTCGCATGTGAACCTCATCACGCCGAATACACTGAGCAATGTCCTCTATAAAGCTCAGTCTGCTTCTTGGTATAAAATTTATCTTAATTCCTTGCCTGTTGCTGGAAACAGTGACCGTTCTGTCGGAGGAACGCTGCGCAATCGAATGAAAGGAACACCTGCTGAAGGCAAGGTCATGGCAAAGACCGGTTCCATTTCTACCGTAAGCTCGCTTTCAGGGTATGTGAAAGGCAATGCAGGGAATAAATATACCTTCTCCATTATCATCAATAATGCGATAGAAGAGGATCATCTGAAAACCATTGAGGATCAGATTGCTGTCATTCTCGCAAGCGAGTGAGGTTCTTTCATGGGCTGCTTCTAGAGCAGTCCTTTTTCTATGGGCAGATATCGTTAAGGAGGCTTTAGCTCTTGGTCATTTTACCGTGGAGGAAAGGTAAAGAGAAAAGAATATAAAATAACACCTTTTCGATAAAATGAAGGGGCCAACAAACACCCTACCGAAAGGACGTTTTTTAATATCTACCCATCATCCCGCATCTCCATCGAAGAGGAAACACTGCAAAGAAGGTCGCATGTGAAATGGAGGAATTGGAACGGGAAGACAATAGCCAAGTGCGAAAAGAGGAAAGAAGAGCCCTCCGTAAAGTGGAGGACGAAAGCGTGTTCGGTCATTCCAGCGTTTTTTCCTCTGAAATCTCCTGAAATCCCAAATGGAATTCGGGATTGACGCCATAGACCATAACTTCCTGAAAGTAGCCCAGCTACTTTCAGGAAAGTTCTTTCATAAATCAAAAAACAGGTGGCGAAACCAATTTAGTTTCGCCGCCTGTTTCATTTATTAGGGACTTATGAGGCAGCCGCTTTCATTTATGATTAACCTGGTTCGTAAGCCTTAGGAATACAAAGCAATATAGATACGTAATGAAAAAATGATGGCTAATAGAATGATAAATTTAAGAACGGCATACTTTGAAAAGGATTCGATGAACAGGATAGCCAAGACGGCATACAAACAACTGGCTACCACAAAGACCCATTCTGAAAATCCAACCATTAATTGAAGTATAGCGATCATTAATATCACTAAGAAGTGCAACCCATCGAATCTGTCTGTCTCTCTGCGCACCTGAAAATCACTCCCTTCCTTACCATCCTATTCACGACACCCAGGATTGGAGCATCTCCCAATAAGGGAATTTTGTATAATGATGATTGTTTTGTGCAGATAAAAAGGGAATATGATTGGCGCAACGATGATTTAGACGGATGAAAAGAACCCAGCAGGAGGAGACAAAATGAAAATGAATCGATTTATCATCACCATGTTTTTGGTACTCGTCGTCATAACATTTACCTTTCCGCCTTCTGATGAGGCGGAAACGGTTCCGAATCTGGAGCATATGATTGACGCCCGGCAAAAGTATTTCGGAGGATTGATTGGAAAAGGGTGAATCATTTGGTTTGTTGGGCAATGCGGGATTCCATCCAATGGACATTGGCGGCTATGATTATGGGTTGTTGAGCGAATTCATGAAGTGTATAAGCCGTTCAACGAAATGTCTCTCTGCGGCCAATATACAGGCACATACAATCAAAGGAAGGCGGCATAGGAGGAGAAACATATGAAGGGGTGTATGCAGATAAGATTTTGATGCTTTAAGTCTAGAGAGAGAATGGCGGCTTACATCGCTTTTTTTCATCTGAATGGAACCCCATGTTTATTCTCGGTTGGACATCTAAATCTATTTTAGTGTATTTTTATTATATGAAAATAACATATAGGTGGGTATTAGATTGGCGAAGTGGTAAATAAGAATAGGAGCAATAATCAAAAGCCTATCTATTATCAAAGCAAAATACAAAAATAGAAGGAGGGTAAAAGATGGATGATTTGTTTATAGTACTATTCTTACTATCTATTGTAGCTTTGATTGTGGGTTTAATAAAACCAAGCCTCGTATTGAAATGGCTGCCTGAGAACAAAAGGAAAAGAAAGTCTGCACTTTTGATTTTTGGTGCCGCAGCCATACTGTTTTTCGTCTTGATTGGTGTAACTGCACCTCCGGTAGAGGAAAATACGAATAGTGACTCACAGGCAGAGCAACAGCAAGAAGAAGCCAAAG
>NZ_JBJEFJ010000093.1:0-11563 GCF_051873915.1 Pradoshia sp. | reverse complement strand
ATACGTAGACCAGAAGATAGTTTCTCCATGGATTTGCCTTGTGCTACGTTTGCCGCGGACATTTGGCGGTGTGTGTTAAGTGAAGCGATATTGTGGTTGATAATCATAAGTAAAAATCCTCCCTGATTTTAACGGTTCACGTCCTTGTGAACCTGATTGGTATGAGGAAAGAAAATCGGCCGACTCTTCTTTCCTGATACATCTTTTTTATCGGGGAGGATTGACGGTATTTGATAGGACTTTACACCTATAATTTTGTATTCTTTAGAAGTTCGCTCATATTGATGGTGATTTCGGCAGCTTCGACGTTTTCGTTTTGGATTTCTTCGAATAATTCTTTCCGGTACACATCCACTTTCTTTGGTGCTTTGATGCCGAGTTTGACTTGGTCTCCTTGAACGGCGATGACGGTGACTTCGATGTCAGAGCCGATGAGGATGGATTCATCCTTTTTACGTGATAGGATCAGCATGCGTCATTCCCCCTGCTTTCGACTTTGGCGAATAGAGGGGTGCGGATTTCATAATTTGTATCATTCAGGATGACCTGCTTCCCGCGGCGGCTTTTCAGGTCAATGACGATGGGTGCCTGCAGATTGAGTGTGGATTCCTTGAACGGCTCTTTCACGGAGACGATGGAGAAGACGGTGATATTCTCCTGTGTTGCCCCGATTGCCTGTACACTCTCCTCCTCAAGCTTGAATTCATAGTCTGGGTGAGTCAGGAATGGGCTTGTGAGAATGAAAGCTAGATTCGCTGTTTCAGCAGACTGAAGTACATAGAAGGTATTTTCCTCTGTCAGCGGCAGGATGACCCATTTCTTCTCCCCGCCAAAGCCTGGCAGTCCCTCTTCAAATAAAAGAACTTCAGATTCAGCCAGCTCCTGCATGCCATGATATTTGGTTGCTATTTTCATATGCCTTCCCCTCTCTATCTATCATTAGGTAAATTTTACACGAATAGCCAAAATAAAGCTTGGCCCAAAAGGGGACCAAGCTTTTTATCATCTTAAGAAATCGACGAGTGAGCGCTGAATCAGATTCGCCCCGACCGTTAAGGCTGCTTCATGAACGGCCTTTTGGTTGGTGTAGTCAGTGATGATTTTCTCCAAATCAATATCCTCGTTATCACTCATCGCCTTTGTGGCCAGCTCCTCTTGATAATTGATTCTTGATTGCAGAAGCTCAAGTCGGTTGTATCGGGCACCTAGGTCTGAGCGCTCCGCCGAAAAGCTGGAGATATGTCCGTCTAAATCCGCCAGCAAGGAATCAAGATCCGGGTCATCGGCTGTCATTTCAGCAGAGATCTGACTGATTGTATCGAACATGCCCTGGCCAAGAAGCGCATTCAAATTGGCATTTGCCTTCAGCTGCGAGCCTCGTGATACTTCCACTAAATACGCAGAATCAGCTGCGTTCACCGTTACATGGCCCGCATCATCCATTGCGACAGGTGCTTCTGTTACATTTGTTCCGTTAAAAATATATCGTCCTGCTACTTGAGTATTCGCGACTGAGACTAAATCAGCCTTCAACTGGTTGATTTCCTTTGCAATCGCCTCACGGTCCACATCAGTGTTCGTATCATTTGCTGCCTGTACGACAAGCTCGCGGATACGCTGGAGATTGCTGTTTGCCTGCTCCATCCCCGCCTCTGCATTATCCATCCATAAGTACACTTCAGAAAGGTTCCGTTTATACTGTGTCACTTCATTCAGGTTGGAGCGATAGTACATACCTTTTTGGGCGATGACTGGGTCATCGGATGGCTTGGCGATTTTCTTGCCGCTCGACATTTGTTCGAGCATGGTCGCCATTTTCCCGTAACTAGTATGGATGTTGCGTAATGAATTGGACGCAATCATGCTTTGTGTGACTCTCATCTTCTATTCACCTACCTGCCGCCTATTCCTAGGCCATTAATGATTCGATCTAAACATTCGTCAAGGAGCGTGATCATCCGTGCAGAGGCGTTATACGCCTGCTGGAATTGGATGAGATTCGTCATCTCCTCATCAAGCGATACCCCGCTCACGGATGAGCGCTTGTCGCTGACCGATTGCAGCAAGATTTCGCTATTGCCGGAGAGACGATCCGATGCTTGAGCCTTAACCCCCATCTCACCGATGACCTTTTGCAAATAACCGGTCAGGCTGGACTTCTCCGCTGCCTGTGCGTTATTCTCGCCCGCATCCTTATAATTGAATTCGGCATATATGACATTAGCGAGACGGAGGACATTCGCTGCGTCCCCATTGATTGGGTTCTCTGTTGTCGCCGTTGCAATATTATCAATGCTCTCCATAATCGGGTCAGCAATCTGGATACGTCCTGCGAAGCCTTTGATGGCTCTAGGCTCTGAGCTTCCATCCTCATCGGCGAAGAAAATGGTTTCCGTATCCCCGTGGGCGAGTTCATTCACACTTAAGCCCGCTTTATGTACTTTATTGAATTCGGTCGCAAAGATAAAGGCCATATGGTCGAGCTCCTGGAGCATATCCGTCACTTCGCCCTTCACATTGCCATCTGTATCGACAAAGCCATAGCCCTCCATCATGGCGAGGAGCTTGCCCTTTGAGGCAAAATCACTTGCCGCAAGCTTTGTATCGCCGATTGTTACCGTATCAACAGCTGAGTCCTCTCCGTTTTGCGTGAGGGAGATGGTATTGAAACCATCCTTGTCAACAAGTGTGACTGTCTGGTCCGTTCCGTTCAGGAAATGGATAACAGCTGTCCCTGCAGCCTGGGCACTGGATAGACCGCCATTGCTGACATATTCCACCTTGATCGAGAAAATCTCTGACAGTTCATCAATGAGGTTATCGCGGGCATCATATAGATCATTCGGTAAATAGCCATTCGGCTCAACGACGGCGATTTGCTGATTGAGATTGTCAATCCCTTCAAGAAGGCTATTCACATCTCTCACTGTCACCTGCAGCTCATTCTCCAAATCGCTCCGCACCCTCTGCAAAGATTCGCTCAAGTATTGGAAGGTTCCTGCCAAGGCTACCCCACGCTCGCGCACGACCGTCTTCGCGCCTGAGTCAACAGAATTCACGGCAAGGTCCTGCAACGATTGCCAGAAGGTATCAATGGAATTGGCGAGGCCTGTATCATCCAGCTCATTCATGACATCCTCAAGCTTTCCCATCACATCAGACGCTGTGCCATAATAGCCAAGCTTGGAGCTTTCATTGCGGTACTGCACATCTAAGTAGTTCTCGCGAATACGCTGAATGGACTCTGCCTTTACGCCGCTCCCGAGTTGACCGGGCATTTGCCCGTGGTTCAATCCGGGGCTTGGATAGGCGGTATCTGCAGCCTGATTCACACGCTGACGGCTGTAGCCGAGCGTATTCGCATTCGCAATATTATGTCCGACAACAGACAAAGCCGTTTGCTGGGCGACAAGACCGCGCTTGGCCGTTTCCAGCCCATGGAATGTAGATGTCATAATGGCTCCCTCATTTCTTTACTCATGCTCTTGAATCAAATAGTGACCGGCCCGCTCTCGACTCCCGAGTCTGCTCCGGCCGTTCATATGTATAGGTATCCTCTTCCGGCAAGAAGAGATCCATGTTCATGTTCACGAATTGTAGCGATTGCTGGACCAGCTGGCGATTCAGCTCATTTTGTGCCTTCAGCTCTGCGACAATCTCCATCAAATGGCTTCCTCCTTCAGCTAGAAGCTCAGCTTCCTGTATGGTTGCCTTCTTCAGACAATCGGCCAGCGTCCCTTCCTTTCCGCCAAGGTACGCTCGAACCAGTTCAGCCCGCTTCGCCTCAATTCTCTCTACCAGCTGAATGAGCTTTCTTTCCTTTGCAATGATGGCAGCGAAAGATTTTATGTCCGATTGCTTAACCACCTCTGTTTGCTCCTTTGACAGCTTGAGCAAATCCATATGCACCCTTGTCAATTCATCCAATTTGTCGATAATCTGCTGCACCGTCATCTCTTTCTTCTCCTCATTTCCAGTCTTCAGCAGGGATGAGGGGTAAAAAGAAAAGCCAGTATCAGCCTCATACTGGCGATCCCCTCTTGCTTATTTTCCTGTATAAAAGTTCAGCAGGCCTTCTGCTGTTGCCTTCGTATTCACACGGTAGGTTCCATTGTCAATCTGATTCTTAATCTCATCTATTTTCGCTTGGCGGTCACTCGCGACAGTGGGGCTGTTTTGCAGCTCCATCGCCTGCTTGGAGATTTCCACCTTATCCGTTTGTGCCGTTTTCATATCTGTTCCTGCTCTGTTGACGCTTTTTTGGTACGCCTGAATTCCATAGTGGCTAATTTGATTAATCTTCATCATTGTTTCCCTCACTTCCCTATCATTTTGGGGTCTAATGATAGATTCGTTTGCCAACTCCTGTTTATTATCGGCAAAGCAAAACTTTTTTTCACCTTCTGCCTGATAAATTATCGCATAGGGAAAAACCATTGCCAACCAAGGAAAATCAGCGCTCTTTCAAGAGCCTTTGGTCCCATTCATGCAGCTTCAAATCTGCCTCAAGCTCAACTATGCAGCCCGTGCATAAGCGGTCTTTCCGGATAAGCTCCTCACATCGTTCACATGGATAGCCGAGGTTCGGGTAAGCCATAATCCGCAGGCGTCCATTTTTCATGAATTGATGGAGCTCCTTCAGCTCCACACCGGTTTCCGCCGCAACATCCTCATTCGTCGCCAGCTCGTTCTCCCGTTTCTTCAAGAATTGCTGTACCTGCTGAAAGCGCTGTTCTTCCTTCTTGTAACAGCTTTCGCAACTATTACTCAAATGATTTTTCAAAAATAAGTTCTGGCATACCGGACAATTCGCAAGCTCTGCCATCTTCCTCTCTCCCCTCCGCTCGTTTCTATTCCCTAATATCGGATTTGGGGAGAAAAATTGAAGCTAACGTGCGATGGTTATTGATTTCACATTGACGGCTCCAGCTTCTTTTAAGATAAGCGCAGCCTGCCGCAGGGTCGTGCCGGTCGTATAAATATCATCAAGCAGGAGAACCGTCTTCCCCTCATAATCAGGAGCATTCGGATGGAGGGTAAAGACCTGCTGTCTCTCTATTCGCTCCCTCCGCGTTTTCTTTGCCTGCTTTTCACTGTGTAATCTGACCAGCCCCTCCACTAGCATAAAGCCGGCACATTCTCCGAGAGCCCTTGCCTGATTGAATCCGCGCTCGGCCAACCTTTCTGTGCTTAACGGGACAGGAATCATCAAATCAGCTTTCGGAATGGTCTTCTTCAGCTGACGTGCAAATAGACAGGCCAGTTCATAATCCCCCCGATATTTGAACCGTGCGATATACTCCTTCATGAAGGCATTGTATTGATAGAGTGAAACATTCGCCTCAAGAGCTACTCCGATTCCCGGTATCGCCTCCCACCGAATACAATCGTCACACTTTCCTTTCTCTGCCATGGGCCGGCTGCATACGGTACAGCGTGGTCCTTTCAGCGGCTCCAGCTGGACTTTACAGCTCTCACAAAGCAAATCGACCTCAGTCAGAAACAGCAGTCCTGACCAGCCTGTTTGTTCCTCAAATGGGGTGTGGCAGTATAAACAAAGCTCTTTTTGAAAGAACATCAATCAAGCAGCCCCCTTCTTCCCGCTTCCTCATTCATGCGAATGATCTGCTGAATGGAAGCAAGCATCTCCTCTGTTTTCCCATAATGATAGAAGACGACCTCACCACTTGGATACTCGCGTGAACGTCCGACCCTGCCTGCTATTTGAACAAGAGCCGCCTCTGTGAAGATCTCATTCTCCGCACCTATTACAGCGACATTCAGTCGCGGAATGGTGACGCCTCGCTCTAGAATCGTTGTCGTCAATAAACCCTGAAGCTCTCCGCTTCGGAGCTTTAACACCTTCTCGCGGCGTTCCGGGTCTTCGGCATGGACAGAATCAATCGAGGGAATCATCCGTTTGATTAAGGGAAGGGCTTGTTCCATGAGGGCAATATGAGGAAAGAAAATCAGAAATGGTTCATCCTTTTGGATAATGGCAGTCAGCCAGCTGGATAAGGGGGCTGGAATCCGTCCTTTGCGGAGGCTTCTTTGCCAATTACCACCCCAGCGAAGCTCTGGCACGGGGATCGGTTTCCGGTGGAAACGCGCAGGCAGGACGACTCCTGGCAGCATCCCCTTCTTATATGATTGCTGGAAGACCAAGGATGGGGTGGCGGTTAAATAGATGCGGGTACTATTTCTTTTCCCCGCCTTTTCAGCGGCAAATTGCAGACTGCGGTCGAAGGAGAATGGGAAGGCATCGACCTCATCAATAATCATGACATCAAAGGCATCCTGATAGCGGAGGAGCTGGTGGACAGTGGAGAGAACCAATGGGGCAAAGGCATGCTTTTCCGTGCTTTGACCATGGAGGGCGATGACAGGCATATTGGGGAATACCGCCTTCAGCCGCGGTTCAAGCTCTAGAATGACATCAGTGCGGGGTGCTGCAATACACACCCGCTTCCCGTCTTTAAGCGCTTCTTCTATCCCGGCGAAGACCATCTCCGTCTTGCCGGCACCGCAGACTGCCCAGACAAGCAGCTCAGACCTATTTTGAACAGCCTGAACGATTGCCTTTGATGCCTCAGCTTGTGAGGAAGATAGTGTGCCATTCCATTTCAGCCTTGCCGATGCAGCATTCCATTCAATCGGCTTGCCGCCCCATCCATAGAGCAGGCTGCAGGCAGAGACTCGTCCCATCATGATACATTTCCGGCAATACAGACACTCGGTTCCACACACCTGATGGGGAAAACGCGCAAGCAGCCGCTCATCATCATTGCCGCAGCGCCGGCATTGACCGTTCTCAATACCTTTTGTCGTATAAATAGCTGCTTCATAGAGTGAATCGTGATACTCAGAGGGGATTTCTTGAAGGAGAAGCTCTCTTCCGGAGAGGAGGGATTGTAAGGGGGATTGGACCAATTGATTTGGCCTCCTTTTTCGTTAGAATAAAAAGACCGGCTGAATAATCGGATCAGCCGGTCCCTTGGTGTTATCTGTTTGATTAGCGAATTGTCCAGCCGAGTCCCATGGCCCCTTCACCTAAATGGGTGCCAATCACCGCACCGAAATAACTGATGACAAATTCAGCATTAGGATATAATTGCTCTAGCTCTTGCTTCAATTCAATCGCTTCCTGCTCCGAATTGCCATGAATGATAGCTGCTTGGAGAGGTATGCCTTTTTGATAATCTTGGTCAAAAATTTCAATAACGCGCTTCAAGGCTTTCTTCTTCGTGCGAATCTTCTCATATGGCACGATTACCTTCTCCTCAAAATGAAGAATCGGTTTCACCTGCAAGAGGCTGCCAATCAAAGCAGATGCCCCGTTCAGACGGCCGCCGCGCTGCAAATTCTGCAAATCATCGACGATGAAGTAGGCATCCGATTCCGAACGAAGCTCTTCAAGACGTGCCATGATCTCCTTAGGGTCTTTCCCTTCCTGCGCCATCTTGGCTGCCTCAATAACATAGAAGCCTTGTACCATACAGCTGATTTCAGAATCAAAGGCATGTACCTCAATTCCATCCACCATATTACCGGCCGTGATAGCCCCTTGGTAAGTGCCGCTGATTCCGCTTGATAAATGGATGCTGATTACGGCATCGTAATCTTTGGAAAGTTGCTCAAACAACTCAACGAATTGACCGATTGGGGGTTGGGAGGTAGTGGGAAGTTGGCCGTAGCGGCGAACCATTTCATAAAAGTCAGAAGCCGTCAGCTCGATTTCTTCTCGATAGGCTTCTTCACCGAACACAACATTTAGAGGTACGATATGTATATCAAAGCGATCACGTAAGTCTTCTGGAATATACGCTGTACTATCCGTTACTACTGCAGTCCTCATATTATAGTAAACCTTCCTTATTTTTGGTATTTACCTTATTTATATTCTCCATTTTATATGATAATCACTCCATTTGCATTAGATTGTTCAAAATGACAAAAATTTAACTCTTAGGTATCTCTCCCAAGCGTTTCCCTAATATAACCAAATCACGCTCCACCCCGTCAAGTTCAGCCACACGCGGCATATGGGCCCATGTATCAAATCCGTACCGTTTGAAAAGGCGAATACTTGGCTCATTATGGCCAAAAATAAACCCAAGCAGTGTGCGGATTCCATAATCCGGCGCCCGGCGGATTGCCTCCTCAAGAAACGCCGCTCCGATTCCGCGCTTGCGGTAGGCGGGGTCCATATAAATACTCACCTCTGCCGTCGCCTGATAGGCAGCCCGTCCATAGAAATCCTGAAAGCTAAGCCAGCCAATGATGACTTCATCCTCGGTCATTACCCAGAGTGGACGCTGATTTGGCTGATGATCATGAAACCAGCCTGTACGGCTCTCTACTGAAACCGGTTCAAGGTCAGCTGTTACCATCCGGCCTGCAATTGTCGAATTATAGATTTCGACAATCCTTGGCAAGTCCTCGATATGAGCATCCCTGATGTATCTTTTTGGTTCCATCTTCATCCCCGCCTTTTCGATTCTTTATTAGGGAATGTACCAAAAAACGACTTATTTGTATAGGAAAAAACGCCTGCCCAAAGGACAGACGTTCATATTATCGGACCTCGACCCAGCCATTTTTGATTGCATAGACGACGGCTTGAGTACGGTCATTCACATTCATTTTTTGTAGAATATTGCTGACATGGTTCTTGACTGTCTTCTCGCTAATGAAGAGCGTCTCCCCAATCCCGCGGTTGCTCTTTCCATCTGCAAGTAATTGCAGGACTTCGCATTCACGGCGCGTCAGCAAGTGCAATGGACGACGAATCTCCAGGTTTAAGATATTCTCTCCGCCAGCTGCCTCATCTGTCGCCAATCTCCGGTAATCTCTTACAAGATTATGCGTAACCTTCGGATGCAAGTAAGAGCCGCCCGATGCGACCACCTTAACCGCTTCAATCAATGCATCTGCATCCATCTCTTTAAGTAAATATCCAAGGGCACCCGTTTTGAGCGCATGGGTCACATAGTTCTCATCATCATGAATCGATAGGATGATTACGCGTGAATCAGGATGTCTTTCAAGCAGCTGTGCTGTTGCTTCAACCCCGTTCATTGTCGGCATATTGATGTCCATGATGACGACATCTGGATGATATGTATCTACAATGGAGAGTGCATCTGGTCCATCATCTCCTTCGGCTACGACTTTAAAAGACGATTCAAAATCAAGAATACGCTTTACACCTTCACGAAAAAGCTGATGGTCATCTACGATTGCGATTGTTGTTGTCATTATGTCTCCTCCATTTCTCGTACATTTGTCTATCACTATTATATTCTTGATTTTCCTAAAACTACAAACATTTGCCAAAAATATAACTAGATAACTATTTTCCTCATTTATTTACACTTTAGATGATGACTTTAGCGGAATTTGTATATAAACCAATGTTCCTCCGCCAACACTTGACTGGATTGTCAATTCTCCCTCAAGTGTGTCGACACGCTCATTCATACCCATAATGCCGAATGAACCCTCTGTATGCTTCTGCGGAACAAAGCCTTTTCCGTTGTCACGTACGGTCAGTGTTCCTTTATCATTCAAAAGCTCTAATTTCACAATAATAACGGACGCTTCCGCATGCTTAATCGCATTTTGAACAGCCTCCTGGGCCAATCGAAACAAGGCCACCTCATAATTTGGCTCAAGCCGTTTCTCCTGCCCATACACCTGAAACTTAAATTCAATCTGCGGATTATACTCTCCGATTGTCTGCAAATATTTTCGCAACGTCGGAATGAGCCCTAGATCATCTAGTGCCATTGGGCGAAGATCATAAATAATGCGGCGCACTTCTGAGAGAGCGCTTCTTACCATCTGCTTCAAGGAGCGGATTTCAAGGAGTGCTTCTTCTGGTCCTCTTTCTCTGAATATTCGCTCAGTTAAATCGGAACGAACCATGACATTTGCGAGCATTTGTGCAGGTCCATCATGAATATCACGCGAAAGCTTCTTCCTCTCCGCTTCCTGCGCTTCGATAATCTTGAATCCGAAGTCCTGCTTTTGTTTAAACATATCCAATACATCAGACATTTCACGTAAATCACTGTTTAAGTATTGCAGCACGACCGTAATCTGTGACACGAGATTATCGGCCCGATCGATTGTTTCCTGTAATCCGGTCAGACGCCTCTCCAAATCATCGCGGCGCTTGCGCAGCTGTTTCTCAAGCTCCCTATTCATCGTCAAATCCACCTGGAGCATATGTGCCTTCTCATAGGCATTCCGGACCTGTTCCTCCGTAAACTCCTTAAATCGGGAAGAAACAAAGCTCAGCCGCTTCCTTGACTCGCGAGCCTTTCGTTCGAGTTCATCACCATCGGTTATAACCTTTGACACCATCGCCTTCACTGTCTCAAGCTCTGATATAATTTGATCATAATCATGCTGGCACTGTTCGCCAATCTCATAGATTTCTGATTTGCTATAATTAACCGTCTCTATCATATTATCCAGAATACGGTCTAGTGCTTTGCTGTCTATTTTAGGTACCCTCACATGAAATACCTCCTATCCATCTCTCATGCGCTAAACCAAAAGACCCTCTTTTTATATCGAACGAAAGAACAAGCATTTATATCATTCGTTAGATGTTTTCCATTTTTTGCGGGTACAAGTTTGATAATTAGGATATATTATCTGTATTACCGTAAGGGAAAATTAACATCATAGTCAAATTATAACACTTATTTTGCCAGTTTTAGTCATATAGGCACTACATCCTGTATTCATACCTACAATAAATGCGAAATAAAAAGTATACTAGACTTGATACAAAGAGAAAGGCGGCAGTTCTCATGCTGAAATCATATAAAACCGTTAAAGGATACGGAGAAGCCGAACAAACCATTCAAAAATCACGCTTCATCACCTATGTGAACCGTGTCGAATCAGAGGAGGAAGCCCTCAACTTCATCCAAACCATTAAGAAAAAACACTGGGATGCCACCCATAATTGCTCTGCCTACATGATCGGCGAGCAGGACCTCATCCAAAAGGCCAATGATGACGGTGAACCAAGCGGAACAGCCGGTGTTCCCATTCTCGAAGTCATCAAGAAAAAGGGTCTGAAGGACACCGCTGTTGTCGTCACCCGCTACTTCGGCGGCATCAAGCTAGGTGCCGGCGGCCTTATCCGTGCATACGGCGGCTCAGCCTCCCACGGAATAGACGAGACCGGCATCGTTGAACGAAGACTCATGACCATCATGAAATCAACCTTCGACTACACCTTGCTCGGCAAAATCGAGAATGAGCACCGCAACTCTCACTACGCCATCAAGGAAATTCATTATCTCGACAAGGTCATGATCGAATCCTATGTCGAAGAAGACGACAAACAAGCCTTCACCAGCTGGATGACCGACCTCTCAAACGGCCAAGCCTCCATCGAAGAAGGCGAACAGCTCTACCTGGAACACGACCTATGAGGATACAGAGATAAGGCATTCAGATACGCAGCGTATCTGGATGCCTTTTTATTTGTCTTTCTATGGAAAGGCCACCGATAGCACAAATCAAGGGATTCTGCCCTCCC
>NZ_JBJEFJ010000092.1:0-2149 GCF_051873915.1 Pradoshia sp. | reverse complement strand
AGTCTAAATCGGAAAACTTTATTTTGTCTAGGAAAACTTTATTTTATGGTTACATAGGAGAAAAATCCACAACCATCACTAATTTATCAAAAGCCATGTTTAAAGCAAAAGGAATAATCAATTAATCTCTGATGTTAAAACCGCTCGTTCTCATCAAGAGGATAAGCGGTTTCTTTATTAATGGCTAGTTTACTTTATGGAATAATTTTAGAGACTCTTCCACAAGAGAAAGTTCAAATAAAGTCACGGTTATGGATAATAATAGCTACCACCTTTTTGTTTTTATTTAGGTTCGCTTTCTCAAATAAAGTCTGCTCATTTGGTATAATTTCTATCAAAAGTAGAAACCAATTGATTAAAGACATCAAGAGCTGCCTCTCTTTTCTTTTCACTCTTATTGTATTTGGGATTGCGAGTAAATACAACTCCATCATAGGCTATGCGTATTTCACCCAATGTATCAACAAATTTCATCTCTTTGTCTGAAAAGTTCTTATAATCATTTTTTTCAACACAGACTACTTTTAATTCATAAGCCAGATCATCGATTTTTTCCTTAATATCCATATCTCCATTGTTAACGCTGTCTTTCATTTCATTCGTAAAAGTGATACCCATAGATAGGACATCTTCCCGAACCCCTGTACTTTTTGAAGCATTATTGAGTTCGGTTTGGGAACAACCGGTTGCAAAACCAACTGTCATAATCAACACACAAAATTTGAGAGTTAGACTGTTTTTGTTCATTACCTCTTACCAAATCCAATTTTCTTGTAATCAGATGGGATTGAAACACTTTGGACATTTACACTTTGGCTTGGACTTAGTTGAATATCCTCTGTTTCAATAAATTCTTTCACTTCGCCTTTTTCATCAATTTCTTCCATCGCTAACAAGATACCTGTTTCAGCATGTACCCAGAGTTTAAACGTTTTTGCACTATGTTTTTCTTGGAAATAGTCACTCAACGTTCCTTCAATCAACACTGCTTGGAGACCATTGACTTTTTCATTTTCTGATACAATGTCCCACTTACTATAATCCTCTAAAAAGGACGCAGCTATATCTTGTGGGAAAATCGAAGTTGCAGCTACTCCATCTAATTGTGTGGTATCTTCTCTTCTATCAAAAACCTTCTCTCCGACTTCATTCGTATAGGTTTTATCGTGAGGGTTTTTCTGTTCATTTGTATTTGTTGTGTTTTCTTCTGAAGCTTTAGGTACGTAGGCGTTAACAGCAAGTTTTTCTGCATGATTGATTCTCGTAATTTCATTCGTCTTAGCTGAATATAATTGTTCACTTACACCTTGTGAAGAGGAAGTCTTCACATGAGTAAAAGCATCTTTTTCTCTTTGGATATGATAATCGACAACAAATTTGTCACCTATCGCATCACTACCATAGATAAAACGGCCTTTTAAATTCTTAAAATTATCAATCGAGTTATACATCTTGTTTTGGATGATTTCTTTTTTACCCAGTTTTAATTCATCCTTAGCACTAACACTTTCCTGTTTTTTCTGCTCATTATCTGCTTTTGCATATAGATTCGGGCTACTAAATCCATATCCAATTACTGAACCACCAACAATGATGGATGCGGCCAGCATAGTAATTTTTAGCTTTTTCATAGTATCCCCCATTTATTTATAGAAATCTACTTCGGCACCATCGGCACCAGTTTTATAACTTCCGTTAATAATCATTACCTGAAAAAACCTCGTATCTGAGTCATATGCCTTCTTGCTTCCTATTTTGTTCCATCCCGGATAAGCTGTATTTTGATTAATGGATCCCACGCTGTTACTCCACGACAGCTTGTCGGTTAAACTATGTGTCCAAACTAGGTAAGAAGCAGATGGATTTACGAAATCAGGGTGACGTAAATAAGCGTAATACTGTCTTTTCCCTGAATCTTTTGTAAATCTCCACTCATATGCGGAACCACTATTTTTTGCTATTCTATGATCTCCTTTGTAATCATTCCCGTAATTCCCATACGTCCAGGTTCCTTCCATAGCATTTTTGGAACTTCCCTTCGCACCATGGTCATTATCTAACAATTGGTAACTATCAGCTCCTCCAATAGGTGCTGCATTTGCTCCGGGTATATTGCCTATTAAAAACAATAGTACCATCAAGCTAAAAA
>NZ_JBJEFJ010000091.1:3750-11787 GCF_051873915.1 Pradoshia sp. | reverse complement strand
TGGCTGAATTAACGAAAAAAGAAGATCCAACACGTTTAACAACACAAGCAAACGTTATGTTTGTACCTGATAATGATGAGTATAACTATATGACAGATATCATTGGTTACAATAAATATTATGGCTGGTATCAAGGGGAAGCAGAAGATTTTGGTCCTTGGATTGATGGGTACCATGCTACAAATCCTACTGTTCCTTTAGGTATTTCTGAATACGGTGCAGAAGGAATCATCGAATACCACACAGATGATGCAAAGGTGAAGGACTATACAGAAGAATATCATGCACTATACCACGAAAAAGTGTGGAAAATCTTCTCTGAGCGCCCATTCCTTTGGTCAACATATGTATGGAACATGTTTGACTTCGGTGCGAACATCCGTGATGAAGGCGGCGTAAAGGGAAGAAACAACAAAGGCTTAATCACATATGACCGCAAAATCAAGAAAGATGCTTTCTTCATGTACAAAGCAAACTGGTCAGAAGAAAAAGTTCTTCATATCACAAGCAAACGCTATATTGACCGTGCAGATGATGCAATCACTTTGAAAATCTATTCCAACTGTGATGAAGTAACACTTTATGTGAACGGCTCAGAAGTAGCGACACAAAAAGGCGAAGATAAAATCTTCATCTTTGAAAATGTTGCGCTGCAGCCAGGCTTGAATGAAGTAAGAGCCGTATCTGGCGATGTAGAAGACACAGCATTCTTCAATAAAGTGGAAGAGGCTAACCCAAGCTATGTACTTCCTGAGTCAGAGGCTGGCGGAGTAGTAGATAACTGGTTCGAAATGCCTGAAGATCTTGGAGATGTTGTAATCGAAGAATTGGAAATCACGGATGATGTGTACTCAACTCGCTGCACATTTGGGGAACTATTTGCGAACCCTGAAGCAAAGGCTGTCGTGCAAAAGTATTTAAACGGATTCTCAGAGGAACATCCAATGTTTGGTATGGCAGAAGGCATGCAAATTGACATGCTGGCTTCCATGGCAGCGGATATGTTCTCAGAGCAATTGATGTATATGCTGAATAAAGATCTGACAAAAATCAAAAAAGCATAATAACATCGTGCTGGATGAATGCATGAACCTGAACGGCTAGGTTCATAATCTAGTCGTTCTTTGGACTAATAATGAAAGAGATGGTGTAATGATGAAGTCAATGCTGCTATTTGGAGAAATGCTGTTACGTCTAACACCTTCAAATCATCAGCTGTTTATTCAGGCTAGCCAATTGAATATGGTTTACGGCGGCTCTGAGGCGAATATTGCGGTCGCTTTAAGCAATTGGGGGGAAAATACGTCTTATGCTACATGTGTTCCGGATAATAACATTGGATTGGCGGCGATCATGCAATTGCGTCAATTTGGGGTTAATACGGATTATGTGATTCAGCAGGGTCATAAAATGGGGCTTTATTTTGTGGAGGAAGGACACTCCATCCGTCCGACAGAGGTTACCTATGACCGACAAAATTCAGCCTTTGTTGATGCTGTACCGAGTGATTATCAGCTAGAGGAAATGCTCGATCAAGCGAAGTGGGTGCATGTCAGCGGCATTAGCTTAGGCGTAAGCAAGCAAGCGCGCGAAACAACGATGGCTCTTGTGAAGCTTGCCCGTAAAAAAGGGATAAAGGTGAGCTTTGATTTCAATTATCGGGCAAAATTATGGAGCATCGAGGAAGCAAGAGAGGCATTTATGGACATCCTGCCATATGTGAATGTCTGCTTCGGCAGCTACATGGATGTTCTCACTCTCCGCCAGGAGAAGAGAAAGGTTCACTCCTTTGATGAAAAAATCGAATTGCTCAAGGAGCTTCAAAAGGAATATCAATTTGATCAAATCTTTACGACGGAGCGGGAAATCCTTGATGACAATGAACAAAAGCTAAGCTGTGCAGTCATAACCGGTACAGAGGTTCATCGACTTGGACCCGTTAAAGTGAATGTACTGGAGAGGATTGGCACAGGGGATTCCTTTGTTGCCGGGGCATTGTACGGTTTGGCGAATTCTTATAGTCTTCAAGATACGTTAGATTTCGCTTTATCCTCCTTTGCCTTGAAGCATACGATTGTAGGAGACTTCCAAGTTGCAAGCAAACAAGCCGTACAAGGATTTGACCTGAATGGCGATAAGGTTGTCATTAAAAGATAAGATATCTAAATAAGCGAGGCTGGGACATAAATATTACAGCCAATGATAAACCCGAATGATTAGACGATAAAGGAATGAATTCTATCGTCTAATCATTCGGGTCTTTATTTGTTGTTTTCTATATATTGGTGGGTTGTGACCTTCTATTATTAGTGACTAGTGGAATGGAGCAAAATGGACTCGACTCCTGTGGATAGTAAAGGAAAGCGAGTGCATTTCGCGGAATGGAACGAATTTGTCTTTCCAGCTTCTATTGAATAGGGAGAATAAGTTACCAGCATGCATTTTTGAGGATCATTTGTTTCGTTTCGTCTCAACCTCTGTTTCTTTATGTGAAAGGGAAAAACGTCCCCTGTTAATTATGAGAATATTCATTTTACTAGTGATGTTGACGCGGCATAAATGGTAATATAAGGGAGGTGAAGGGGGCTTAAGATATGAAGAATACGGTTATGTGGGATTTGATTTGCTATGTTATCTTTCCACTTGTCATTTGGAATGCCTTAAATGACCGGATTGATGAATATTATGCGATGCTTATTTCTACCGTGCCCGGCATTATTTATAGCATTATTAGATTTATCCGATTTAAACGGCTTAATTTTTTTGGTCTCTTCATGATCGGCACACTAATGATTGGAACGCTAGTGGATGTGCTTTCAGGTTCATCCATTCAAATGTTGTGGAACAATGTCGTGTATTCCCTCGTAATAGCTGTCTTCCATCTTGTGATGATTTTCGTCAATAAGCCGGTATCCTTGCTGTTTGCCCTTGATTTAACGGAAATGCAAGGCTATGATCGACAGTTTTTGAAAGGTGTATATTATCAGCCAGAGATTCTAAAGGTGTTTAAGCTGATTGCCTGTGCGATGGCCTTAAGCAGCCTTGTGCCTGCAGGAATAAATTCATGGCTGATTATGCAATATGGGGTAGATGCTTTCACGAAGGGAATCATCATTAAGCGAGTGATTGGAGTGGGCTTAGGTCTGGCTATCATTTACGGGTACTATCATATTAATCAATTAAGCAAGAAGTTAGAGGAGCCGCAGGAAACAATAGCGCCTTAAATATTTAGGCGTTTTTTTATGCGAAAAGGAACCCAAATGACCGACTGCCTCGTCCATATAGATGAAGGAGGGGAAATGGTGGATGAAATGATCATGGAGCGTGTCTCCGCAGAGGAGAGGGAGACACTGATTGATGAATTGATGGACCGATATGGGACCGAGATCTTAAGACTCGTCTATTCCTATGTCCATAATTATCAGCTTGCGGAAGACCTCACACAGGATATTTTCGTGAAAAGCTATAAATCTCTTCATACATATAAAGGCAAATCAAGCTTAAGGACCTGGCTTTGGAAGATTGCGATTAATCATTGTAAGGATTATTTGAAAAGCTGGTATAACAATCATGTCATTCCAGTAGAAGACAGCTATATTTATGATGTGAACAGGGAAGGGAGTGCAGAAGAGGAGGCCATTCAACAGGAGGAGGACGAGCGTCTTGTTCACTCGGTTATGGGACTGCCTGTTCTTTACCGAGAGGTTATCTATCTCCATTATTATGAAGATATTCCGATTCGGGAAATGGCGCGGATTCTATCCGTGAATCCCAATACAGTCAAGACTAGACTGAGAAGGGCTAAATCCCTTCTGAAGGAAAGGTGGGAGGAGTAAGCATGGATGACCAACTGAAGAGACTGCGCAAGGTGATGGAAAAGTCCGCCTTTCATGAGCTGAACTTTTCGGAAAGAATGAAAAGTCAAGTCCATAAAGCTATACAAAAAGAATCCATGAGTGAGGAAGAACTCATTCTCCATATCTTTGAGCTCTTAATACAGGAAAAGACAGGCTATGAATTGATGAAGCTCCTTCTTGCAAGGGGAGTAAGAAAATGGGAGGGGGAAGAAGGTCTCCTTTATACCCTTCTTCATGAACAGGAGCTGGCCGGAACCATTGCAGCAAGCAGCAATCCGTCTGGGGAAAGACATTATCGATTGACGAATAAAGGGAAACGGTTGCTGGAGAGGAAATATAAGCAGCTTCGTCAATCACGATTTTCCTTTAAAGAACAGGGACAGGAGTGAGGCTGAATGGGTGAGCAGAAAGAACAATTCTTGAAGGAAGTCACCGGCCATATTCAATCAAAGGAAGCAAGGAAGCTCGTTGAACAGGAGCTGCAATGTCACTTACAGAAAACGAAGAATGATTGGCTAGTGAGAGGATTGTCTGCTGAAGAGGCTGAAGATAAAGCCATTCGGCAGATGGGTGACCCGCTTAAGATTGGAATGAAGATGAATAAGTTGTATCGTCCAAAGGTGGATTGGTTTCTCCTCGGCCTGCTGTTAATGGTTATGTTGCTTGGAGTATTGCCGATTTTGCCTATGAACGATCCGGGTGAACTGACCGAACAATTCTTGCAGAAAAAACTCATCTTCGGTTTGTTTGGAATAGGAGCGGCCATTGGGCTTATGTTCGTTGATTATCGCAAGCTTGCGAGGATGGGATGGCTTTTCTTCGGAATTGGCGTCCTTATCTTATATGTGCTGCGTTTTAATCCTTCATACATGATTAACGGGGAGCCTTTTATTGGTATACCAGGCATTGGAACGGTGGGCTGCTGGATAGCCACTCCATTTTTCTTCCTCGCATGGGCAAGGTTTTTCGCCAGAAAGAATAGGAAGGCGTGGCAGCTTGCCTTATTGTTTGTCTATACCTTGTATCTCTTTATGACGATTCCTAATTTGAACATTACGTTTATTTATGGAGCCATGGTTATGATTATGCTCTGGTGGAGCCATTTGGGGAGGAGAACGGTCTTATGGCTGACGATTGTTCCGATTGGTGTAAGTGCAGGGATCATTGGGACAGCGTTCTTATTAGGATATGTGAATGATTACCAAATGGAGCGATTTTTTACTTTCTTAAATCCGGAGAACTATGCAGATGGTTCAGGATATATGTATCTCCGTTTATCAGAGGTAATGAGCGGTGCTAACTGGTTTGGTGCATCTGCCAGTCAGTTAGATTTCTCGTCATCTCCTCATACTGATTTTGCCTTGGCTAATGTCACAGCCAACTATGGATATGCTGCTGCGGCAGGCGTGATTTTCATTCTTTTCCTATTTGTTTTGCGCATGGGGATAATTGCAATAGGAACGAGGGACCGTTATGGAAGATTGCTGGTCGTCGGGGCGATCTCACTTTTCGGGCTACAATTCTTCTATAATATCGGGATGATTTTCGGGATATTGCCAATTATGGATGTCTCCCTGCCGTTTATCAGCTATGGCTGGATGCCAACCATGCTGAATGCCTTCTTGATGGGGATTGTGCTGAGTGTTTACCGGCGCAGGAATTTCATTCAAATCGAAAAAGGATGCACGGCAGATTAATGCCATGCATCCTTTTTTCTCTTAGAACTTCACTTCATCCGGATGTGAACCAGAACCGCCGAAATATTCCATGGCATTGATGGTTTCCATATCCTCATCCTTAATCGTGAAATCGAATACATCAAGGTTTTCCTCGATACGGGATGGTGTAACCGATTTAGGAAGTGGAAGCACTTCGTTTTGCAGGCACCAGCGTACGCATAGCTGGGCTACGGATTTATCGTATTCTTTGGCAATGGCCATTAAGGTTTCGTTCGTTAGCATTCTGCCTGTGCCGAGCGGGCTCCATGCTTCAATGAGAATCCCGTTTTCTTTGCAGAAACGGACGGTTTCTTCCTGCATTTGACCAGGGTGGAATTCGATTTGGTTAACCATCGGTTTCACCTCAGCGTCCATTAATGGCTCAAGATGGTGAACGAGGAAGTTGGATACACCAATTGCACGGATGCGGCCAGCTTGATAAAGCTCGACCATGGCGCGCCATGTTTCTTTGTTTAATTCAACCCAGTTGTCGAATTGGGAGGAGGAGGCAGGCCAGTGGATTAGGTAGAGGTCAAGATAGTCAAGACCGAGCTTTTCCATTGTCACGTCAAATGCCTTCAGCGTACTTTCATAGCCGCGCTCTGTGTTCCAGACCTTGCTTGTGATGAATAAGTCCTCACGGGCAACACCGGATTCACGGATGGCCTTGCCAACACTCTCTTCATTGCCATAAACAGCCGCAGTATCAATATGACGATAGCCGGCTTCAATCGCTTTTTTGACAGAGGCTACGGCTGTTTCGCCGTCAGGAGTCTGCCAAGTGCCGAAGCCGACACAAGGGATTTCATAGCCATTGCTTAATGTATAGTTGCTTGATTTCTCGAACAAACTGATCATCTCCATAGTCTAGTAGATTTCTGTTTTACGGTAGAATGTGGCCGCTCTTCATATAGAGGCGGTACCATTCTTCTCGTGTGAGGTGAATATTGCTGGCTTGCTTGATTTCACGGATCCGCTGCTGGTTGGTTGAGCCGGCAATGACTTGGATCTTAGCAGGGTGGCGCAAAATCCAGGCAGTTGCAATCGTCGTTGGTGTGACAGCGTATTTCTCTGCCATTTCGTCGAGTGCCTTGTTTAATTCAGGGAACTTGTCGCGGTTACCGATAAAGACTCCTTCAAAGAAGCCATACTGATAAGGCGACCAAGCCTGGATGGTCATGTCGTGAAGACGGCAATAGTCGAGAACGCTTCCATCACGGTCGACCGCACCGTCTGTCTGCATGTTTACTTCCATTCCGCTTGCCATCATGCTGGAGAACGGAAGACTTAATTGAAGCTGATTGATGATGAGGTCCTGCTGGACGTATTTCTTGAGCAATTCAATCTGCATCGGTTTATGGTTGGATACGCCGAAGTGACGTACTTTACCGGACTTCTCCAGGACATCGAAGGCTTCTGCAACTTCCTCCGGCTCGACTAATGCATCCGGACGGTGAAGCAGGAGGATGTCCAAATACTCGGTATCCAGCCGCTTCAGGATTCCGTCAACCGATTGAACAATATGCTCTTTGGAGAGGTCGTACATGGTCCCCGGCTTGATGCCGCATTTCGATTGCAGAATCACATCTTCTCTCTTATACCCTGTACTCTTTAACGCTACGCCGAAATTGGTTTCGCAAATTCCTTGCCCGTAAATATCGGCATGGTCAAAGAAATTCAGCTCATTTTCCAAGCAAAAACGTAAATGAGCTTCTAATTCATGACTGTCCAATGCATCAATCCTCATGCATCCGACAGCGATTTGCGGCACCGCTAAGCTGCTGGTGCCAAGGTTCATTTTGTTCATGCTCATTCTCCTCGCCGTCAAATTTTTTGTTCATCTTGAGTTAAGGAAGGCATGTGGGCGGGTGCCCGTTCAAATCGACAAATTTTCCTATGTAAGCCATGCATATCTCTTTCTCCAGCAAAGAGAGTCTGCCTTTTTATTCTACTATATGAGAGTCGATTGTGCTTACAGAAAGCAACCGGCAAACAGTGGGAAAGATGTTTTCTGTAAGCGGGCGCGGGTAGGAGGAAAGTGAACGAGTTGGGAGGATGGATTATGTATGTATTTGATGAGACAAAGCAACGGCCCTATCCGCTGCCACGCTCTCCGTGGCTGATGACGCAAGTATGGAATGACTTGCTGTTCGTGCATTACCCGGCTGCACCGAACCTTCTCCGGCCGCATGTCCCGAAGGAGCTTGAGTTAGATACGTATGCAGGGGAGGCTTGGATCAGCATCATCCCGCTTAAGATTACGGATAGCCGCTTACGCATGACCCCGCCGCTCCCTGTCATTAATTCTTATATTGAACTGAACGTACGGACGTATGTGATGTATAAAGGTGTGCCAGGGATTTATTTCTTCAGCCTTGATGCGGATAGTGCGGTTAACATTCTAGGAGCGCGGGCAGCAACGGCGCTTCCTTATAAGATTGCGAAAATGGAATTCAGGCAAT
>NZ_JBJEFJ010000091.1:0-3650 GCF_051873915.1 Pradoshia sp. | reverse complement strand
GCGCGGGCAGCAACGGCGCTTCCTTATAAGATTGCGAAAATGGAATTCAGGCAATCTGGCAATGAATTCTACATGAAGAGTGAGCGGACAAGAGGGAAGGGGGACTATCATTTCGAGGTCAGCTATACCCGAGAGGAGAGAATGCAGGAGCCCATGCCAAACACATTGGATTACTGGCTGCTTGAGCGATATTGCCTATATTCCTATTATGGCAGCCGAATTCTGCGCGGTGATATTCACCATGATGCTTGGAAAGTATCAGGCGTGAGTGCAGACATTCATGCCAACACGATGCTGTGCTTTATGGAGGATGGAACCCCACCGATTGAACCGCGCTTGCTGCATTACGCCAGGATGAAACGATTCATGTTCTATCCGCCAGAAATTGTTGGAAGGGCAGAAGAATAAACAAGACCTGCCTGTTTTGAAGGGGGTCTTGTTTATTCATGAAAGGCTGTAAGGTTTTGCTGCATCCTCTTCCTTCTTTAGGATGGAGAGAAGAGAGTGGTAGATTTCTGAAGCAATCGCTTGATAACCCGCCTCAGTCGGGTGAATGCCGTCATCGCTGATTAGTACTTTAAGCTCGCCGGCCTTCTTCATGGCAGTGCGGATGTCAATAAATTTCACGCCGAGTTCCTTTGCCGTCTTCTTCAATGCCCGGTTGTACATCCCATGCCAATGCTCAATCCCGCCAGTCCTGCAGATCCATTCACTGATTTTAGAGCTGAATAGATGGGCAGTGTATTCATAATAGCGCACCGGATCTAGAGGCGGCATGGCAAGCAGGATAGGGGTAATTCCTTCCTCTTTTACTTTCGATATGATGGTTTTGATATTCTCGATATAAGAATCAAGAGGCACGGTTGGTGTATGGTCATCTCTTGGAAATTCGGCCACCTCAGCCCATTTGAAATTACAATCGTTTCCGCCAATGCCAATCAGTACGATAGCAGGATGCTCCGCCAGTACATCTTTCTCCAGCCGTTCTAATAGGTGTGCTGAGTTATCATTAAAGACGCCCTTGTTTACCACCTCGATAGGTGGACCTTCCTTCTGTCCGAACCAATCTTGAAGGATAGTTGGATAATTTTGTTTTATGATGCGAAGCCGTCCCTTCATATAGGTAACTCCGCGTGTGATACTGTCTCCAAAACAAATGATTTTCATGGCCAAGACTTCCTTTATCTAATCTCTTTCTCTCTTTATTTTACAATTTTCTGACGTGAATTTCACGAAAGAGATAAGGAGAATAAAAATTCGAATTAAAATATCTTGACTTCAAGATATAAAAGGTTTATAGTTAGCTATATAGGAAATAAACAATGGGATAAACAAATGAAGGGGTTTTTTATCCTAATATATCTCGAATTCGAGGTAAACAAACAAAGGGAGTAGATAAAAATGGCAAAGTACACAGTTGATAACTCACATTCACACATCGGTTTTCAGGTGAAACACATGATGGTATCCAAGGTAAAAGGGAGCTTCGAGGAGTATACGGCTGAAGTAGAAGCGGCAGATCTAGCGGATTTGACTACAGCAAAGATTGGCTTCACGATTGATGTCGCAAGCATCAACACGAAAAGCGACGACCGCGATAATCACTTGAAATCACCGGACTTCTTTGATGCGGAGAAATATGAAACCATAAAATTCCATTCTACATCCATAACTGGCGCTGAATCTGACTATGAAGTAACAGGCGACCTTACGATTAAGGATGTCACAAAACCTGTCACTTTTGATGTAACCTACAACGGAAAGGGAACAAACCCTTGGGGCGTTGAAGTATATGGCTTTGAAGGAGAAACAACCATCAATCGCGAAGACTTCGGATTGACTTGGAACGCAGCGTTAGAAACAGGGGGCGTATTGGTCGGCAAAGATATTAAGATCAATTTAGAGCTTGAGCTTAACCCGCAGGCATAATAAATCCATACAATAAAGGGCTGTCCGTAGTGGACGGCCTTTTTCTTATGAACGAACAATACAATGTATACGCCCAGAGTATTGTTGTATAAGATAGAAGAAAAAAGGAGTAGTAGATGAATGGATGCCGAAACCGTTATGCAGGAGCTTAAAGCGTTGGGCAAGGAGCGAACGAAAAAAATATATCTTTCAAATGGTGCGCACGAACCGCTATTTGGCGTGGCCACAGGTGCCATGAAGCCAATCGCCAAAAAAATAGGCATCAACCAACCATTGGCTGAGGAGCTTTATGCGACTGGGAACTATGATGCCATGTATTTCGCGGGGATTATTGCCGACCCGAAGTCCATGACAGAGAAAGATTTCAATCGCTGGATGGATAAGGCCTATTTCTATATGCTGTCCGATTATGTGGTGGCCGTGACCTTATCGGAGTCCCAGCTTGCACAGGAAATGGCGGATAAGTGGATCGCGAGCGGGGACGAGCTGAGAATGTCTGCGGGCTGGAGCTGCTATTGCTGGCTTTTAGGAAACCGCCCGGACGATCAGTTTTCTAAAGAAAAGATCGCCCATATGCTTGAAATTGTGAAGAAGGAGATTCATGAAGCACCTGAGCGAACAAAAGCGGCTATGAATCTATTCCTCTATACGGTTGGAATTTCCTTTGTCCCCCTGAATGAAAAGGCGCTTGAGACGGCAGCGGCAGTAGGGAAGGTAGAGATTAAGCGGGAAAAGAAAAAGAGCAGCTACTTACATGCCTATGAAAACATTCAAAAAGATATGGCCAAAGGAAGGCTAGGGTTTAAACGAAAGTATGTGAGATGCTAATTCTTTTCGAATAGAGATACAAAACGTAAAGGGCCTGCCTGCTATATCAGAGTAGCGACTCAAAATTGAAAAAATCGTATAAAAAGGGCTTGCCATCATACAAGTCGAATGAAATAGCAGATTGAAAAAAGCTAGCTAGAAGAAACAACCAAAAACACCGCCATAGGCGGTGTTTCTGTGTATCGCTAAGTTATTGGACATGATTGCTTTTCTTGATTTCGTCCCGAATTTCCTTGAGATATCCATTCTTCTCTTTCATTAACTTTAAAGCAGTAATGGCAACATAAACAGAAAAAATGAGAATGCCTAAATTGATTAATATAGGAATAAGTCCTAGGTAAGCTAATGTCTCCATAAATGAACTCCTCTGTAATATACTTTATAAGTATATTACCATATTTTTTCAGTTATTTGGGATGATAGTTAATAGATGTTTATATGATGAAAAGAGGCTGTCCCATAAGTTAATGAAGATTGATTTTGAGGGACTGCCTCTCTTTCACATTTTCAAGCGTTGTTAAACGAAGATGTTGATTATTTTTGTTATAGGTGGCGGCGAACATAGGGACGGTCGAGGAGCCTCCTGGGCACTTTCAGCATCCACTCTCCATTGAAGAAGAGAGACCTGCTTTTTTCATTAAACGGAACAATCTGACTTTTACCCTCATAATAATCATCAAGCCACCATAATTTTTGATATCCAAGACTAGATTCCAAAAAAACAAGTCTCCAGAGTCATTGACGAGATGATTGGAGAATTGGATGACTCCCTCTTTCTCCAACACTACCAAGGAGGAGGACAAAGCTCCTATCAATCGAATATGATGACCAAAGTGGTGTTGTATACATACTCCCAGAAAGTCTATTCCTGCAGAGTCAAAGCCCGCATGTAT
>NZ_JBJEFJ010000090.1:0-11793 GCF_051873915.1 Pradoshia sp. | reverse complement strand
CTATTATTGTCTCATTTTGACATAGCTGTTTGTCTAGATACATGGATTTGCGCCCTTACACCAGTCCATGCGCCCATACGAGCTGGATTTCGCCCATACCCTCATATCTTCGCCCTTAAATCTTGCCGTTCGCCCATAAACCATGAAATCAGGCTTATTCCAAGCAGAAAAAGAGGCCCATCATCCCGCCAAAGGTCAAAATAGACAAGCTGCGGGGTGTTTTTGAAGAAAATCCTGCTCTTTTCAGCGGATTCCGTTCAAATACATGATAAAATTACCCTGTTTTGATTCTGGGGCATTCCAGGATTGCTCCCATACAAACCAAAATTAAAAAGGCGGAAAACCCATCGGGTCCTCCGCCTTTCCTGTATCAACTTAGTTAACGGCTTCAATCAAACCGTATTTACCGTCTTTACGTTTGTAGACGATGTGTGTGCCGTCTGTTTCTGCATCTGTGTAGATGAAGAAGTTGTGGCCGAGCATGTCCATTTGAAGGATGGCTTCTTCACTGTCCATTGGTTTAAGATCGAAGCGTTTTACACGGACAACTTCAAGCTTGTCTTCATCTTCTTGCACTTCTGGTTCAAGGTCGCCTTCTGGAGTGACGAATACTTCTTTGCCTGTGTCACGGGAGCGACGATTGATTTTTGTTTTATATTTGCGAATTTGTCTTTCTAATTTATCGTTAATAATGTCAATGCACGCATACATATCTGTGTTGGTTTCTTCTGCTCGCAATACAAGGTTTGGAAGCGGAATGGTAATTTCAACTTTTGCGTTTTTATCAGCGTAAACTTTCAGATTAACATGTACATTGGCATTTGGCGTATCAGAAAAGAATCTTTCCAATTTTCCAACTTTTTTCTCTACGTAATCTCTGATTGCTGGAGTTACCTCAATGTTTTCACCACGAATGTTGTAATTCATAAGTGAGTCCTCCTTTTCTCTACCTTCTATAACTATTATATTCTATTAATCCCAAAGAACATCCTGCTAATATCGACAAATGTTTGTCTATTTTTGAACAATTCAGGATTTTGAGATTACACTATTAGTATACCCTATCTGACTAAGAAAAAGCACTAGATGTCACAATAAATTCGAAGTTGTAATCATTTCCTCTTATCATAATAAAATCCATCTGTCATAACCGATTCATAGGGATTGGCATATTTTTGATTATGCCGCTTTTGAACCTTGACCCGTTTGATTTCTGCCGCAATCTCTTGCTTTTTCATTCCCATTAGTTCAGACAGTCTCAGGTTCAAAGCGACACAGCGCTCACCCAATGCTCGTTCTGCATCCGAAAAAGGGGGCTTGATCTCCAGCTGGAGCTTCTCCCGCTTGAGGATGGAGCTGTCAAGCTGCACAATAGCCTTCTCCCGATGCTTCTCCCATTCCTCTCCCTCAAGCATCTCTATCATTTCCTTCGTGACTTGATAATAGTCTTCCAACGCTTTCACGAAGCTTCACCCCTCCTTTGTAAAAAGAGGCCGTGACAATTCGTCAGGGCCCTTGTTCGATCATGTATAAATATTGATAAGCATCCCTTGTATTTCCCCAATCATCCCGAGCAGGCTGAGACCCTTTTCCTCTTTATCCAAGACCGCATTCGTCAATTCGAGCAGCTTCTGATCGACCTCTTTCACCAGCTTGTAGACTTTCGCCGAACCACGCTGGCTGAAGCCGCGCCGCTCCTCAAGCTGCAGGCCGCTCTTGACGGCATCATCCATGAAATCCTTGACGAGCTTTTTATATTTGCGCAGGTGGTCAATGGATTGCGTATCGGCAAGCACCTTGCCTTGCGCCTCAATCTCCTGCATTTTTCTGCTGAGTCTTTCATACGTCATATCCGCACGGCGCGTGCCAATGACCTCCTTAAAGGAAATGGTACCCTTGGCCGCTTCTCCCTTCCGATCTGCCTTATGTAAGGCAGTCTTTCCTATTCGCTGTACGTCCACAAACCCACCTCAAAATAAAGCTTATTGTAATAATTGCAGTACACCTTGTGGCATCTGGTTTGCTTGAGCAAGCATCGCTTGAGCAGATTGATTCAAGATATTGTTCTTTGTATACTCTGTCATCTCAAGTGCCATATCTACATCACGGATGCGTGATTCAGCAGCCGTAATGTTTTCATTCATGCTTGAAAGGTTTTCGACCGTGTATTCCAGACGGTTTTGCATGGCACCAAGGCTGGAGCGCTGGGCCGTGACCGTTTTCAAAGCAGCATCTAGAGTCGTAATGGCCGTGTTCGCACCCTGAGCTGTTGTTAAGTTTACATTCGTTAATCCGAGGGCCGCAGAATCCATTTTACTGATGGCCACATCAATGGTTTGCGCTGCATTTGCACCGACCATGAGGGAGAAAGTTGTATTTGCTCCCATTAGATTTTGTTTGTTAAATTCCGTCGTATCGCTTATCCGGTCAATCTCTAGCTTCAATTGGGTAATTTCCGTTTGAATGGCATCTCGGTCCTCGGTTGTATTCGTACCGGTTGAGCTTTGTACAGCGAGCTCTCTCATCCGCTGCAGGATTTCCGTCACAGACGATAGGGCGCCTTCCGCTGTTTGAATCAATGAAATACCGTCAAGCGCATTGCGCTCCGCTACATCAAGACCGCGGATTTGCGAGCGCATTTTCTCCGAAATAGATAGACCAGCCGCATCATCCGCTGCCTTATTGATGCGCATTCCGGAGGATAGTTTCTCCAGGTTTTTCGCAGAGTTCGCTTGGTTTGCGGCAAGCTGGCGATATGTATTCAGGGCAGCAATATTATGATTGATTTTCATCCGTATTAGCTCCTTCGTTCTCTATTATCGTTTTGTTCTCATGACGTGGTTTTCATAAGCAGATACCTTTTGCATGACCGATGATGACTGCTCTTTCCTGTGCATGGCTTCATTCCAGGCAGCGGCAAGTGTTTCAGCGAGTTCTTTTACATGCTTGATTTGATCCGTATCTTTACGGTAATTGGCCTCGATGGTCCGATCAGCCATATAGTTGTAAAGGCTGTCCAAGTTCTCCGCCAGCGGTCCTGCCTCATAGCGCAGACCGACGCCTAGCCGCTGAATGATGTCACTCGCCTTTTGCAGGCTCTGATTCGCCGCTATCATATTCTTTTGCTCAATGCAGCCAAGCGCCTCCTCCAAATGACCAATTAAGCCTTCATACAGAAGGGCTGTTAACTCTTGGGACGATTTCTGGACAATCAACTCTTCTGTTAAATATTCCATCGTCAACCTCCACCTATTTTCTAGTTTTTATATCGGTTCACCCGCCGTATTCTTTATCCAGTTCCTCCAGTAATAGAAGAATCTCCGCGATGACCGCATAGAGCTGCGGAGGGATGGAATCACCTAAGTCCAAATCAAGAAGATGACTGACCAAGGTCTCATCCTCCTGCAGATGGATATCATTCTGACGGGCCATTTCAATAATCTTCTGGGCCACGCTGCCGGTTCCGTGCGCAACGAGCTGCGGTGCGCTTTCCTGACCTTCCTTATAACGCAGGACAGCGGCACTCGGCCCATTCACTTTCCTTCGATTCATCTGATTGACATACCTCATATCGTCCGGTCGTATCCTTTCCCCGCAAAGGGATTGATGATTGGCGTACGTGCTTGCTGCTCCATTTCTTCTGTTTCCCGCTTGAACGGTTTGACTTGAACCGTTCCAATCGAATAGCCAATCTCGCCAAGCCGCTCGAATGTCGTTTCTGCCAAAGGCTCTAATCTTTGTGATAAGTCCTTCTTATCACTCGTAAAAGTGATGAACAGATTGCGGTTATTGGCAGTAAGTGATATGCCGATCTCCCCAAGTCTTTTCGTTTCCAGCACAAAGTACAGACTGCAGTTCTCCCAGTCTAACGTTTCATTTTCGCCGTTTGCTTGGACAAATACCTTCACATCCTCCACCTGCTTTTGCAGCATGAGCGGCAGATGAAGGGCAAGCTGCTGCAGACCGGATGAATCAGGTTTTGCAAGCAATTGCTGGCCTGTGATTGTCTGTACGGCCTGCTCAGCCTGAGCTGCAAGCTTCGGATTAAGCCCCCCGTCATTCAGGGCATGCAGCAAGGCAGACTTTACGTTCGCCCGCGCCTCAGGCTGCTTTCCATCCAAGAGCGCCTTCACTGTATCTGCTTCATTCATCATTCCAAGCTTGCGGATAAGCTCAAGCATTTGACGGCCTGATGGCTGTTCAGGCTTATAAACCTGGACTTGCTGCTCCTCCATTCCGGCGACGAAATGCTTCACCTTCACGTCAGATGGCTTAAAGACAAGTCCTTCGACTGAAGCCTTTACTTCGCGGACAATCTGGCTTGCCTCGCCAAAATTCCCGTTCATTAATAAAGACCGTGCCTCCTGAAGCCGGCTGCTTGCCAGGAGGAGCTTTTTCTCTGTGCCCATATCAGCGTAAAGCATGTAATCCCCTTTTAAGATCGCCGTATCGAGCTGTTTAATCGTTGACTCGAGAACCTGCTTCACTTGGGGCTGACGATTGGACAGCAGCTGCAGGGATTGATCAAGATTCTTCCCGATATCCCGTTTCGTCTGTTTGAAATCAATCGTGAGCTGAGCGAGTCGCTGACTAATTTCTGTGACGAGAATATTCTTTGAATCAAGCTTCAATGATTGAACAGCCTGGCTAATTGAGTTCAGTTCCTCTGCCGTCAATAGAGCCTCCTTAACCGGCTGCCTCAGCTCTGGATTTCTTTCCTCCAATTGCCCGAGTGCTTCCGTCAATACCTTTCGCGCTGAAAGCTCTCGTCCACTGGCTGATAAGCCCTCCGCCTTTGCGACAGCGGTGCTAAAATCCGTATAGTTCTCCATTCGCTGAACACGGTCATCTTGTGAGAAAGTCCTCACCTGGTTGAGCACCTGCTCCATATCCGGCTGTCTTTGAATGGTTTTCAGCAGGCTCTTCAACATCTCTGCTTCTGCCGTTAACACGGCCTCTCCGCTCCCTTTTTGCCCAAGTGAATGAAGGGTGTGTAAAATGGCGGTTTTACCCTCTGGCAGGCTCTTTAAAAGAGCACCCTTCTCACCTGCATCAAGCTTTGCACCCTTGATGAATGCCAGTACCTGCTTGCGGATGAATGCATCATCTTCACTCGATTCGATGGCAGCGATTAACCGTAGGATAGAGGACGTTTCTCTCCTGCTCTCAAGCAACGGCAGTTCCTTCCCCACTTCCTCCATCACCTTGCTGATGGATTCTCCATGCAGGGCGGTATGTATGGCCTTTAAATGGGAATCTGTCATCTCCAATCCACGGCCGGCCGCTGCCTTAATGGTCTCCAACTTCTGCGCAACCGATCCTGCTTCTGTTTTCATCCATTGCTGAAGCATTTTCGCAAGCTCGCTTGTCATCGAATAGCCTTTATCAAGCAGTATTCTTGCCGCCTGCTGAACCTCTTTCAAAGAAGCGCCCTCTAGGCCCGCCGTCCTTAATAATCCGTCCAAATCAAGCGATGTCCCGCTCTGCGCTGATTCAACATTTTTGGCAACTTGCTTCGCGATTACAGTGTCGTTCTGTCTGCTCGTAATCTCTATTAGTATCCGCTGTTCACTCGGAACCCCGCCTTCAAAGGCCATCTTCATCTCTCTTCCGTTTAAGGATACGACAGCAGCCGATGAGGATAATCGTTCTTTGATCGAGACCGTATATACCTGCCCAATAGCTAATGGTCTCGTTCCAGCCGCAGCAGCTTGATTGGTATCCGTTAGTTGAATCTGCATATTTCTTCCCACCTCGATTATTCCCTTACATTCTTTATCGGTAGATAGGAAAAAAACGTAAGGATGGAGAGAGAAATAGAGAAATAGACCCAAACGGATTTACCAGCTGATAAAATATATGTCTTTTTACCTATTCAACGATTAATTCACGTATAATAATTTCATTCTGTACTAAAAAACAGTTGATTCTACCATCCAAAATACTATACTATAATCAATTGGATTATTTTTACTTATTCAGCAAAAGGGGATACGCACCATGATTTTGATAAAATATATCAAATTGTTTAATAGCCTTCTTGCTTTTTTTATCCTACTCAATATCATTTCCTATGCTACGGGACGCGTGGAGCTCTTCCCAGTTCTGGCGGTTGGAACACTCCAGATTCTACTGGGAGCCCTAGTTAATGCAGCCGGGTACAAGCTGAAAGATTTAGACGGAAATGAATAACGATATAAAAAAAGAACTGGCAGATTGCCAGTTCTTTTTATCATTATGCCCGGTCTCCTCCGGCAAATTGTTTCTGCCGGTTTAATTGAATCGCCTGCTTCCAGGTGTCACGCAAGCCTACGACGAGCTCCTCCACCTCATCCAGGATGGCCGGATCATTCTTCATATTCGCTTCAATCAGCCGGCGCAAAATGTAATCATACATCGCCATCATATTCTTCGAGACCTCGATCTCCATATTCAAGGTCACTCGCAGCTCGTTAATGATATTTTGCGCCTTCAGGAGATTCTCATTCCGCTTCTCGATCTCCTTGTTGTCCATCGCCATTCTGCCTGCCTTGATAAACTTGAGGCAGCCATTATAAAGCATCAGCGTCAATTCACCAGGAGAAGCCGTTGTGACGGCATTGGATTGGTAAGCCTGATAGGGATTATGTAAAGCCATTTATTCGTGCACTTCCTCTCTTTAACTGGAGAAATAGGATGATAGATAGCTTGATTGGCTATTCGCATTCTGAATCGCCTTCTCCATCGCTGTAAATTGTGCATAATAGCGATCTTCAATATTCAAGAGCTTATCCTCAAACCGTGTAATGCGGGATTCTACATCACTCAAATCCCGGCCGATCGTAAAAGTCGCATTCGTACTGAACGCATTTCCTGCCTTTGCCTTCAGCTTATCGGTTGCTTCCGTAATATTCGCCTGAAGCTTGGAGGCAATTCCTTCTGCTGAGGCAAATAAGGCCTGTACGCTTTCCGGGTCATCCTCAAGCGCCTGCTTTAATTTCGTTTCATTGATTTCCAGCTTCCCGCCGTCTAAATAGTTCGCAGTTGTTGTAATGCCGATGCTGCTAAGCGTCTTAAACGTGCCGGTTGCCGTACTTACCGTATTGGACATGCTTTGGCGCATGGAGGTCAATACACTTCGAAGGGTTGCATCATTGCGAAGCCAGCCAGCCTTTGCGATATTGTCCCACTTCTCAGCCTGGGCTTCTGTCAAACCCTCGCGCTCTTCATCAGATAGCGGCTGATAGTCACGTTTCCGTTCCTCGCCTGTTTTCTTCGTAATCTCGCTGATCAGTGTATTATAGGAATCTACAAAGCTCTTAATATTGTCATAAACAGCTGTCGTGTCACTTGTAATGCCAATATTGACCGCACCTGAGAAGGTTTGCTTCAGGTTAAACGTTACCCCGTCTATCATGAAGTTATTGCTTGAGCGGGTAGTCGTGATGCCATTAAGGGTGAATTCCGCATCTGTTCCTGCCTGGTAACGTGCCGTATCGAGCTGCAAGGCTTTGGTCAAATCGGATTGGCCGAACTGGATATCATTTGCCTCAAAGCTGCCTGTCTCTGTTCTTGTTACGGATAGACTGTCAGAGTTGGCATCATAGAACATCGTAACCCCAAGCTTGGAGGAGTTGATTTTGCTGATGACATTACTCATCGACTGGTCAGCCGAAAAGAGGAAGGTCTCCTGCATCGCTCCTTTAGAGGTGGTGGTCTCCACATCCATTGCGGTGTACTTTTGCTTGTAGGCGACCGTAATCTCGGCAGCCGCATCCACCGCACTATTTAACGTTACCTGCCCAGTGGCAAAATCAATCTTTCCTGATAGAGAACCAGCGGTGAAGGTATTATTCGCGTCAATGGTAACAGCTTGGCCATTGATGGTAAGTGAATTCTCGGCGATTGCTTTTTTCGATAAGGTAAAGCTTGTTGCTCCTTCTGCAAGGGAGATCTTTTCTACCTTTTTATCTGTGACGTAATTCACTTCAATGGCGGCGTTGACTTCTGGTGTGTTTGTGAATGTGATGATGCCATTGTTAATCGTGTATTCATCCGCTTTAAGGGCCTTTCCAGCCACCTTTATGCTGATTGGACGATCAAGTAAGGTGGTTCCTTCCGCGAGAGGAAGTTCGACCGTCGAACCAGTGGCCGTGAATTTCGCCGTCTCGACGCTGCCTTCAGCCCAAGTGATGGCGTTCGCGAATTGACTATTCATGGAAAGCAGGGAGCTGCTTGTGCTGATTTTGCTGTCTGCGCTGGCAGATAGTTTATTCACGGTTGTCAGGCTCGCTGATGTCGCCAGCTTCGTCACATTGGAGAGCTGATAGCTTGCCGTACTGGCAGATGAGGACGCTGTTGCGGTTACATAGGACTCGTTTGAGCTGCTCGTTTGCTTCGCCCCGTAGCTTGAGCTGAGTTTCATGTTCAGCACCTTAGAGCGAAAATCGGTCAGGAGCGTATTCATCGAGCGGTAATCATCCCGCTTCCACTCAAGAATCTGTTTCTTTTGCTTCAATTTATTAAGCGGAAGTCTTTCTGCATCCATCAATTGCTTGACGATGGAGTCAATATCCATCCCGCTTGCTAACCCAGATACCCGGATTGCCATTTGCCTTCACATCCTTATATTCTTCTGTCGACGAATAACGCCATATTCTCGGCCATTGAGGCATACATATCGAGCAGCTTTTTCGAAGGAATTTCCTTCAGCACATCGCCTGTTGCTGCATCAACGATGGAGACATACATTTTCTCGAGTCCCTCATGCATTTCAAATTTCAGGGAGGTTTTCATCGGTCCAAGAAAGTGATTCATCGCTTGCGTTGTTTCCATTAGTTTCTGCTGGATTTGTTCGTCGGTCATCGGAGTCCGTTCTTGAGATGGGAGCTTTTCCTGGACGGAAGCCTGCGTGGCATTGCTTCGTACGACAGCTGGAAGCCTCACTGGCTGCTCGACTGCCTTACCGGCAGTATAGCCGGAAATGCCGTTTACCATATCCTTGCACCTCGCTCTGCATTCATTGTTATTTCATATATCGGATGGGGAGGGGAGAATTTTAGGAAGGTGAGGGCGCTGCCTTGAAAGATAGGTTATTTGTCCTAAGTATTTTTCGCAGAAGGGAGTCGCTTTCCGTGGGCAAGCATCGAGCCTCCTCGTGCTGCGCACTGCGGGGTCTCGATTAGCTTGTTCTTCCCACAGGAGTCTCCCCCCTTCTGCGAAAAATAGGAGAGCGCATATAATTGGTGATACTGTTTCTAACCACTCCTTCAAATCAGTAATACAATATAGAAAAAAAGACCTGCATGAGCAGGTCTCCGGTAAAAGATAGATTAACGCAATAATTGAAGTACATTTTGCGGTTGTTGGTTTGCTTGGGCGAGCATGGCTTGGGATGCTTGGGCAAGGATGGATTGTTTGGTTTGCTCGCTGATTTCTTTTGCCATGTCGACGTCACGGATGCGGGATTCGGCGGCTGTAAGGTTTTCGGAAATGGTCCCCAGGTTGTTAATTGTGTGCTCTAAACGATTTTGAACAGCACCAAGTCCAGAACGCAGTTTCGAAACAGTCGCGATTGCAACATCTACTGGCTCAATAGCTGCTTGAGAATTGGCTTTATCCTTTAAATCTCCAACCGTACCTGCTATTGAATTAACAGTTGATAATGTGGCATAGTTTGCATTACTAAATGTATAAGTAATTTTTTGTTCTTTGTTTGCACCAACTTGGAAATCCACAGCTGTAGTAGTGCCATCCCAGAGTTTTTGTTGGTTAAACTCAGTTTCATCAGAGATACGATCCACTTCTATCGCAAGCGCTTGATATTCAGCATCTAATGCTTCACGATCTGCTGCGACGTTTGTGTCATTGGATGATTGTACAGCCAACTCACGCATACGCTGTAGAATAGAATGAGTTTCATTCAAAGCACCTTCAGCTGTCTGAATCATCGAAATCCCATCCTGTGCATTTCGGCTAGCTTGATTAAGGCCGCGGATTTGGCCGCGCATCTTTTCAGAAATAGATAAACCCGCTGCGTCATCTCCAGCCTTATTGATACGAAGACCAGAAGACAGCTTCTCCATACTTTTCCCTTGCGCATTATTCGCCTTCGTCAATGCATTTTGCGTATTAAGTGAGGCAATATTGTGGTTAATAATCATTCTTTTTTCCTCCTTGGAATCTTACGGTGGACTTCCTTTTCCACCAGCTATTTTATTTATATTAATGAAAGCAAGCCCTGACCTAGGATGGGTGCTTTCAGAAATAACGCATAAGAAAAGACGAGCGGGCTTTGCAGGTGAGGCTTCATTGCCCCGGCTGCTTTAGCCCGCTCGTCCATGAGACTATTTATTTCGACCCTTTGTTTGCTTCGACTAATTCCCCGCGCGTGATTTTGATATGCTTCGGGGCATCGATGGCTAAACGAAGGTGTCCATCATCGCTTTTGACAACTTTGACGGTGATATCATCACCAATTTGAATGTATTCCCCTGGTCTTCTGCCAAGTACTAGCATGTTGTGTGGTCCCTCCTCCTTGAGAAAAGTGGTCAATTTGTAAGAACCCCCTTGAAGAACATTACCCGCTCTGACTGGCTTCACACATAAAAAAAGAGCAAATAATGCATCCGGCCCGCTTCCTGCGGCACTTCAATAAGCATTATTTACTCGTCCTGAGTACACATTATGAGGTTTTATGTCTTACATAGATATTATCGGACTACGTTCATATATCTTTATACTCACTTTTACATTTTTTACAAAATTCATTGTATAGTATTTATTGGCTGATGGCTACTATCTTTTATGCATTCTATTGTTTCATAGACCAAACTACCGTGCCAGGCTGGCACGGTAGTTTCTAACCATATGATTAACGTAACAAGGAAAGAACGTTTTGTGGTTGTTGGTTCGCTTGAGCAAGCATCGCTTGAGAAGCTTGAGCAAGGATGGATTGTTTGGTTTGCTCGCTGATTTCTTTCGCCATGTCTACGTCACGGATACGGGATTCAGCAGCTGTTAGGTTTTCAGAAGATGTGTTTAGGTTGTTGATTGTGTACTCTAGTCGGTTTTGGACTGCACCTAAACCTGCTCTTGTTTCAGACACTTTAGTGATAGCATCATTGATTGTAGTAATTGCGTTATCTGCTCCAACTTGATCTGAAATATTAACAGTAGCTAAAGCTGACATCTCAGCAGTTTTACCACCAGTTACTCGCATATCACTGATTGCAACAGCAATATTTTGCCCTTCATTAGACCCAATGTGGAATTTCAAATCCCCTGAACCAGTCAGGTTAATTTTTTTGCCATCTAAGGCACCAGTAGTATATTGGTCATTGACCTCAATTGACAAAGTTTCGCCATTTGCACCACCAAAAGTAATAGTAGACATACTACCTGCTACTGCCGTAGGCTCAGTAGTTGATACTAAGTTGATTCCATTACCTGCATCATCTACTAATGTATAGTGGTCAGTATCAAATGATAATGTATAGCTGACTGCACTTAAACCAGCCGATGAGTTAAACTTCTCAAATGAGGCTTCTTGTAAAATATCAGAAGCTGTTGAATTGTTGTCAAAGCTAATACCAAGATCGCCATTTATTAGATTTTTAGTATTAAATTCTGTATTATTAGCAATACGATCTAGTTCAGAGACTAATTGAGTAACCTCTTTTTGTAATTCAGCACGATCATCATCTGTATTCGTATCGTTCGCAGATTGTACTGCTAGTTCACGCATACGTTGCAGGATGGAATGAGTTTCATTCAAAGCACCCTCAGCCGTTTGAATCAAAGAAATCCCATCTT
>NZ_JBJEFJ010000089.1:0-11832 GCF_051873915.1 Pradoshia sp. | reverse complement strand
AAAAATCCACGATGGTCTCCAAAGACTTTCGGTTCAATCAGCTTTACCCCTTGCAACAAACTGTCAATAACCTGCATCCTATTCCTTCTTTCGCTATTATTTGTTCTTGTTCAAATGAGTTGATGATTATAAATCTTAGGCAGAATCTATCCATCTTGAAAACACGAAAATTTCGTGCGTTATAAAGAATCTACATCCCTATCGTATTAAATATAGAGAAACTATTCTAGAGCTTCGACATTATCTTTCAAAGTTTTTACAGCATAAAAAAACTGCCCCGTTACAGGGCAGCCTTTGACGATTATTTAAGCACCATACCGCTTTGTTTCTGAATCGCTCTTTCACGGAAAAGCTTACGTTGCACATCATCCATCGCTTTATATTCCTTCACAAAACGCTTGTACTCCGGTAATACTTCATCCGTTGTTCCGTATTGCTTCAATTCACCATACTCCAGCCAAATGGCTTTGTTACAGAAATCATTGATCTGCTTCATCGAATGGCTGACAAAGAAGATGGTCTTTCCGCTGTCACGGAAGCTATACATCTTTTTCTTAGATTTCTCTGCAAATCCTTGGTCACCGACCGACAAAGCTTCATCAATGATGAGGATATCCGGATCAACGGTGACCGAAATCGCAAATCCTAATCTTGATTTCATCCCGCTGGAGTACTTTTTGACAGGCTGATCAATGAATTTGCCAATATCAGCGAATTCAATGATATGCGGCTCCATTTGCTTGATTTCTTTTTTCGAGAAACCTAGCATGAGGCATTTCAGCTCGATATTTTCACGACCGGTCAATTGATTGTTCAGCCCAGAAGCAATCGCAATCAAGGACGTTTGCCCGATAGTTTCCACTGTCCCTGAGGAAGGAGGAATAATACCAGCGATGATATTGGAGAGCGTTGATTTTCCGGAGCCATTCACACCGACTAGCCCTATGACATCTCCTTTACCTGCAGTGAAACTGATATCCTGCAAGGCATAGAAATCCTCTCCGCGTCCGCCTGGAAGAATAATGTCCAGCAGCTTATCAGCCGGTTTGCTATGCATACGATATTTTTTGAAAACATTCTTTAGAATGACCGTATCACTCATATTCATTCACCCCATTCTTACAAATAATCAACGAAATGATTTCTGAATTTGACATGCAGTACAGATCCGATTAATAACAGGACAAGAGTTAATCCCCAGAAGTAGAGGGTATAATTCAAATTCTCTATAAAGTACCATCCTGTACCAAGCAAGGAGGCTCGGTAGCCCTCCGCAATATAGGTGAGCGGATTAATCTTAATCAGGATCTGCAGTCCATCTGGAAGCCTGGAGCTGTGCCAAATTAATGGAGTGATATAGAAAACCATCCTCATAATCGCTTGGACAACCATTTGGATATCCCGAATAAGCATCGCAAGTGTCGAAGTAATAAGAGTCAAGGCTAATATAAAGACATACACAGCCAACATAAAGTATGGCACCTGGACATAATAAACGGAAATAGGGAATCCCCCAAATTGCAGGATAATCATCACAATGACCAAAATCATGAGATGTTGATACAATTTGGACATGATGACAAAGGACGGAATCGTACTCATCGGGAAACTCATCTTCGCAATCATATTGATTCGCTTATGGATGGACTTCGTTGCTTCCAAAATAGCTGGATTGGCAAAGAACCAAACAACGATCCCAGAGAGCATCCAGTAAATGAACGGTATCCCGTCAATATCCTGTCCTCCGCGAATCCCGATACCGAAAATAAGCCAGTAAATACCTATCTGAATCATTGGGTTAATGAATTCCCAGAGAATCCCTAAATAATTATTCGTGTTGGCACTTTTCATTTCAAACATCGCCAACCGCTGTATTAAATAAAATGATTGTATTTGTTCTCGTATTACCTTAAACATTGACTTCATAAGAGTTGAAATTCCTTCCCATGTTGATGCGATTATTCGATTACAGTGCACGCTGTTTTGAAACGATCGGCTTCTGATCGAATAAATAGCTGACCAAGTTCTCACTTGAGTGCCCCTTGGAGTATTTATTCCATTTACGTGAGAATTCTTCTATTTGGTTCATATCAAAATCATTCTGTTTAATTGTGTTAATGATGTCTTCTGTTGTTTTCACAACAGGTCCCGGCACCATCTGTTCATAATTCTCCCATAATCCCCGATCAGCCTCATAGGTATCCAAATCATAGGCAAAGAATATCATCGGTTTGTTTAATAAGGAGTATTCATAAGGAATGGACGAATAATCGGTAATTAAGACATCCGTTACGATTAGCAGCTCATTGATGTCATACTCATTAGAAGAATAATTTAACACGAAGTCTGTATACTTCTTACTGTAATCTTCCGCATGCTTGATTGCCGGATGCAATCGAAGAACCAGTACATAATCATCACTTAATTCCTTATACATCTTATCGAGGTCCATTTCAAGTTTAAAGCGGTCAAGCTCATGATCACGATAAGTCGGTGCATACAAAATAACCTTCTTATTCCATAGCAGCTCATTTTGTTTGGTCATTTCATTGAATATCCGTTCTTTTTCATTCTGGTTATAAAAGAAGTCTGTTCGGGGAATACCAGTTCTAAGAATATTTTCTCCCTTAACCCCAAATGCATTCATGAAATATTGGGCCATCGTATCCGAGCCAACAATAATTTTGCGGAAACGGGAGTATACTTTATGAAAGCGCTCCTGCGCACGTTTGGAGCGATGCTTCACCGAAGAATCCATCAGACCAAACTTTTTGATTGCTCCTGAAGCATGCCATAGCTGTACACATTCCACTTCCGGCTTGAAATGAGTAACCGCAAGAAAACCATAATAATTATCGACAAAAACATATCTGGATGTTGCCAGGTGGTAAGCCATTCTCACCAAATCAATTGGATTAGCACCACCCATATTTACAACGGCAGCATCTTCATAAATTTGAAACCGATTCTGACTATTTCCTTTACATAAAAAAACCACGTCAAAAGAAATATTCTTTCGACGCATTTCTTCATAAACATATTGTGAATTATCACCAAAGGATACGACAAATGTGACTTTATCTTTTAATGGAATCCATTTAAATGTACCAAATAATAATCTAAAAACAAGCAAATACGCTTCTATTAACCATTCTCTAATCATTATTCACCTTACTGATTTCTGACATTAATTGCACCCCGAAGACACCCGTTGTCCTCGGCAAATATATGCCCTCAGATAATCAAATTTTCCTTTCTTCACTCATCCTCGACTCGATCACAATGAATCGTTCGTTCATAAGATCACTCAAGGATGATGTTGCGACCTGCTGCTTTAACAGCCTTCTTATTCTCCATTATGAACTCATTGGCAGACAAGCCAATAATCAAATAAGCGGCCAATCAGGATGATCATTCTTCTCTCCTAAGCTAGCTTGCTCGCAAACTGGCAGTTGACCTTTTCCATAGAGTGAGGTAAAACCTCTGCTATATTATATAACTCATCCCTATAAGTTTCAAACCTGCCGAGAAAGGCTTTATTGTTAAATGGTGAAATAATTTACTGTTTATCCTTATATCTATCTACATTGCTTAAGAATGGTTTTCTATGAAATTACCCATTCAACAATCGCAATAGATAGCTTCCTTGGCACCAGCCGACCGTGCCATTGGAAAGCTTCACCTTGTACCAGCCGTTACTTGTTACCGGTACATTGCTCGAATTAAGGACTAAATGAACATACTGATAATTTGAGAGCTTGCCGATAACTGAACCGGATGTGCTTGGTGTCGAGCGCACATTTAAACTGCTCGCACTCACCCGTGCCAGATTCTTTACGCTCATATAGCTGGAGTAGCTGCTCATGCTAATCTTGTTCGTATAATACGTCTTGCCGTTATACGTCACACGGAACCAATAATCATTGTATTTTGCGTCTAGGTAGAACGACTTGCCGCTGGTGATGGTCGCAGCAACAGTCGAGGATCCCTTTGTCGAATAGAGCTTAATGGACGTCTTCGCTATCGCTAAAGTCCCGCTTGGGAAGGTATCACTTCCGCTTGGGAAACTAGGGTACGCTGGATAAGTTTTATTAGGTGTCCTGTTCTTCGCTCCCTCTTTGCTAAAGGGGAGGATATTCTCCATATGCTTCGCAATCGATCTTCCCCAATTAGAGTCCGATGCATAGTAAAAGTTCATCCCAGTGCTCAAGCTGTCAATCCTTTTTCCATCTGCGCCCTTCACCGTGTAGCCAAGATACGCTCCTTTATATTTCCAGGAGCTCGGATTTAAATACGTCGCCTTCATCTCTTGAGCAAGATAATTGATGCAGCTTTCAACGGAGGAGAATTTCACCGCACTGACAAAAGGCGAGCTGTCATATGCCCCGAAACCGAATAAATTATTCTTCGCCTTCGCAATCGTTGATTTCCCGTAATTACTCTCATGAATCGCATGGGCAGCCAAATAGAGCGCATTTACCCCATACTTCTTCCCGGCAGAAATAAACGCACTCCCCTTCCCGTACAATACGCTGTTGGAGGAAGTTGTATACTTCGCAATGTACTGATTAATTTGCGCAGCTGTCACCGAGGACTCAGTTCTTAAATCCATCATTAAATAAGACGTGCTTGTCTGCTCAGCGGAAGAAGAGCTGCTTGAAACGAGATAGGAGGCGGATACATAACCAGATACCCCGCCATAGGTCACCTTATACCAGCTGCTATTATACTTTGTCGCCTTAATGGTTGTTCCCTTCGGAATAAACCCGAGTTTTGATGAAGCGGTAGAGGCGGTCTTACGAATATTCAAGTTTGCCGTTGTTACGTAAGATTGAGAAACCTCTCCATCCGTTGAAGTGCCCGTGGAGTTGGTCGTGTCTTTGATCAAATAACTGCCGCTCACCCAACCGGTCAGACCATTATAGTTAACCTTGTACCAACTGCCTGATTTCGCCGTAGCTGTAACGGTCTTTCCCTTTGGAATCATGGTTAAAATATTGCCGCTCATGGAGGCGGAGGAACGCAAATTTAAATTGGCTGTTGTCTTGTATTTAGTTGCCGCAATGCTCGTCCCAGCAGAGGTCTGCTTTGAAAATTGCTTAATGTTTACATAACCCGTCTTGCTTCCATAGGTTACTTTATACCAATCCCCAATCGTGGATACCGCCTTAACCGTTGCTCCTTTTGGAATGGAGGTAAGCTTTGAATAAGCCGTACCAGCAAAGCTGTAAAGGCTGGTTGCTGTATCCGCCTTATAGGTAGCTGCAGGGATAGACTTTTCCGTCATTTTTTTCACTTGGGTTGATTGAATATAGTAGTAGGAATTATTATATAGCACCCGGTACCACGTGGCGCCCGTACTAGTGACGACCTTTTGCGTAGACTTGAAGACATTCCCGGACTTAATCGAATAAACGACTGTACTTGATGTGCTCGCAGATTTATACAGCTTGCTCGTTCCCGTTGTCGCATAATAGGTAAGACTCGTTGCCGTGGTCGTGTTATATGCCTTCAAATACGTACCGCTGACCCAGCCCGTCTTGCCTCCATACGACACCTTATACCAATTGCCTGACTTAGCCGTTGCCGTTACAACCTTCCCCTTCGGAATGAGGAGGTAGCTGGAACTGCTCGTAGAGGCCTTAGAACGGAGATACAAATTGGCTGTCGTCTTGAACTTTGTTGCCTTGATAGCCGTCTGTGATGATGTATTAGACGAGGAAGACGAGGCCTTGATATATTTGCTGCTAACATACCCCGACTTCGAGCCATATTTCACCTTATACCAGCTGCCGCTTTTTGAGACATAGGTAACCGTCTTCCCTTTCGGAATCGTCGTGACAATAGCTGAACTTGTGGAAGCCTTTGTACGCAAGTTTAGATTAGCTGTCGTTGTATAGACCTTCGTGACCTTTTTTAAGTACCGCGAGCTTACGTACCCCGTTCTTGTACCATACTGCACTTTATACCAGTCACCAGTCTTTGATATGTAAATGACTTGCTTTCCTTTAGGAATAGTCATTGAAATTTTGCTGCTCATACTACTCTTAGAACGCATATGTAAATTGGCTGTCGTCTCGTAATAGACCGTACTCGCCGCCTCAGCCTTTAAGCCGCCCAGTTTCTCCGGCAGGTCAGATCCATTGCCTAAATATAAGCCTGACGTCACTAGCATGGACGCCGCTATCAGCTTATTTGAAAATGAATTAGTCTCACTCACCTTCGTCCCTCCTCAACTTAAACTATTCTAAAATAGCACTATTATTTTTATTTTCTAATGAATAGCTTATAAAATCAAATTAAAAGGAGGTTATTATTTATATTAAAATAACAAAACCCCCTTTTCTCTCGGAAAAGAGGGTTTTATTTTATTTAGTCAAATCACGTGCAATATAGGACCCAGATACCCAGCCATTCTTGCCGCTAGGCAGCTTCACCTGGTACCAGCCATTCTTCTCGACCGGATTTTTGCTTTTATCGAGTACAAGCTCGACATAGGCATAATTAGAGAGCTTACCAACGATATCATATTGCACACCAGCACCTGAACGGACATTTAAAGAGCCAGTCGTTATATGAGCCAGATTATACACCTTCATAAACTGATGATAGCTGCTTAAGCCGATGACATTAGTGAAGTAAGATTTCCCCTTGTACTGAATCTTAAACCAATTATCATTCCATTTTTCTAGCAGATAGAAGGTCTCTCCTTTTTTAATCGTTGCTGCCGGTGCTTTAGTCGAGTCCTTTGCGGCATAAAGCTTTATGGGGGTGTTCGCAGCTGCCAGTGTACCGGTCGGTAATTTATCCACCCCTATAGGCCTAGCTGGTGATGTCACACTCTTTGTGATCGGCTTTCGTCCGACTGCCTTTTCATTACGATAGGCAAGGATCCTGCTCATATGGGACTCAATCTTAGAGCCCCAGCTAGAATCACTCGCATAATAGAAATTCATGCCCTTACTCAAGCTGTCCACCCGAGCTCCATTGACATTCTTAATCGTGTAACCGAGAACGGGTCCTTTATGTTTCCAGTTTCCGCTAGATAGATAGGTTGCTTTTATTTCTCTCGCAATATACTCGATATTCTCCTCAATGGTCGAAAAACGCATCGCCCCGACAAATGGGGCTAAATCATAGGCGCCAAAGCCGAAAAGATTATTCTTCGCCAATGAGATCACCGAGGTCCCATAGCCACTCTCATGAACCGCATGGGCGGCAAGATACAAAGCATTCACCCCATATTGCTTACCTGCATTTATGAAAGCTTGTCCTTTATTCGCAAGGACACTCGGCTTTCCTGTTCGCTTTACATAATCATCAATATATTGATTGATTTGCACAGCTGTCACTGAGGATTCGGTTCTCAAATCGAGTGTCAAATATGAATCCTTTTTGTTCGCCAACTCCCGATAGCGATCATACTCCGCCTTCGTAATCAAATAATGACCGGAGACATAGCCGGTTTGGCCTTTATAGCTCACCTCATACCAGCCGCTCTTCGTTTTATAGGCACTTTTCACGGCCGTATGACTCGGAATATCCACTAATGCCTCTGATGAAGTCGAATCAGATGACCGTAATTTAAACGGGCGGTCAACAATGACATAAAAGACAGCTTCTGTTATTGCCTGCCCGTCCGGCTTGGCTTCAGCAGCAGGTGTCTTGTTCTCGGAATCAGCTGGCTTATTTTCCTGAACCTCTGGCTGTTTCTCTGGCTCTACGGGCTTCGTTATAGTTGGCGCCTTATATGCCTTGAGCAATTTGCCCATCACATAACCCTTCTTGCCATTATGAGTAATCTGATACCAGTCCCCAATTCTGTAAGAAGTCGTAATGACTGTTCCTTTTGCGATCTTGGACAGTTTAGAATGAGCCGTTCCTGCGGCTGAATAAAGATCTGTATCCTGAATCAGCTGATAGCTGGTCTTATTGATGGATGTGGCTTGTTTACGCACAACAGCCGTGCTTTGGATGAAATAATGCTTCTTATTATAAGTGATTCGATACCATGTTTGACCGATGCTGTTCACCACTTTTTGAGTGCTGGTCAGCAGGTAATCCTTCGGCAGTGTATAAGACAGCTTCTTCTTCGTATTCGGATTCTCGTAAATACCGGCAGATTTATTCGTAGAATAATAGGTTGCTGCTGTCGTGGAATAAGCATGGTATTCCTTTATATAATTCTTTACGACCCAGCCTGTTTTCCCGCTGTATGTAACCTTGTACCAATCTCCGAACTTTTCCGTCGCTGTCACCCTCTTCCCCTTCGGAATCGTGATAACATGCTTGCCTTTTGCGGATGCAGTGGAACGCATATGGAGGTTAGCCGTCGTTTGATAGGTTGTGGAAGTGATTTTTGTTGATTTCGCAGTAGTCACTGGAGTGGTCGTTTTCTTTATGTATTTGGAGCTCACATAGCCCGTCTTCGAATGATATTTCACCTTGTACCAGTTGCCGCTCTTGGAGATATACGTAACTTCCTTTCCCTTAGGAATCGTCAGCAGTACGCGGCTCCCCTTAGCTGTTGTTGCCTTTGACCGCATATTCAAGTTAGAGGTCGTCTTATAGACGGTTCTCGTTGCCGCCTCCTTTGGTGCCGATGCAGCCGCTCCCACCTTCTTTAAATAGGTACTGCTCACATAGCCCGTCTTCGAGCCATACTTCACCTTAAACCAGCTGCCGCTCTTGGAAATATACGTAACCTGCTTCCCCTTCGGAATCGTCATAATGATGCTCTTCTTCGTGCTCGCACCAGATCTCATATTCAGATTCGAAGTCGTCTTATAATAGGTAACCGCAGCTGCCTCTGCATGCAGCCCCCCTAACGAATACCTGTCTCGCTTCCCCTCAGGCCAAATCAGCCCTGTCGATAAAAGCAAGGACATACTAATCGAAACAATCGTTACTTTCGACCTACCATTCATTCAACCTTCCCCCTTTTTCTTAAAAATAGCCTTAATAACCCCATCCATAATACTTATAATTCAGCACATTATGTAATTATATGGCATTTATTAGTTAATTTTAACATACTTTTAGACTAGTTGCTTATCATTTTGGTTGATTTTCACTTTTTAAGGTTCAGATTGTCATTACATCCATAATATCGGTAGGAAAATGACAGGATTTAAGATGGTTTGTCATAATGAAGCGGTTTGTTGCGGAGAATTAACGAGTGAAAATAGGGAGATATTTTTAAATCTTTAGCAGGGATGAGTGCTTACCCCAAATCTATGATACTTCAGAGGAGTACGCCCCCATATCAAAACAGCGTAATAAAAGAGGTTTTGGAAGAGATTCAAATGAAAAATCCAGATTCCCTTACTAAAAACCCATCAGCTTGTCCATTTTGATCATTTGAGGGCTGAGCAGTCTTCCTTTTGACCGCTAGAGGGTCGATTTTCCCTATCTCTTCCTATTTAACAGAGAAAAACCCGGACACAGTCCGGGTTCCTCATCTTACTCACTTATTCAATTCACGAATTAGATAGGTGCTGGAGCACCATCCGATTGTACCGTCTTCTAACTTCACTTTGTACCAACTTCCGCTGGTAATAGGTGTGTTACTGGAGTTTACCACCAACTCGACATATTCGAATTTATCGAGTGTGCCGACGATCGTGCCAGTGGTGCTTGCGCTTGAGCGTACGTTCAGTGATGAAGCTGTTACGCGCGCAAGGTTTTTGACGGACATGTAATTATTGTAGCTGCTTAGGCTGATTTTATTTGTATAATAGGTTTTTCCATTATACTTAACCGTTAGCCAGTAATCATTCCATTTCTCAAGAAGATTGAAGGTAGCCCCTTTTGGAATGGTCGCAGCGACCGTGCTTGTGCTTCCTTTTGTGCTGTACAAGCTGATGTTTGCCTTTGCTACGGCGATTATGCCTGTTGGGAATACATCTTTACCGCTTGGATAAGCCGGTCTTGATGGAACTGTCGTATTAGCGGCTTGGTTTTTCGCTCCTTCATTGCTGTAGGAGAGCATGCCGGTCATATGGCTAGCAATCGCATTACCCCAGTTGGAGTCACTCGCATAGTAGAAGTTCATCCCTTTACTTAAGGAATCAATGCGGGTACCATTGACGTTTTTAATCGTATAACCTAAGTAAGCACCTTTATATTTCCAGTTGCTTGGATTTAGATAGGTTGCTTTCATTTCTTGTGCGATAAATTCAATATTGCTTTTAATAGTCGAGTATTTAACCGCTCCAACGAATGGCGCCAAGTCGTAGGCACCAAACCCGAATAGATTGTTCTTCGCCATTGATATCGTTGATTTCCCATAGTTACTTTCATGGATAGCATGTGCTGCTAAATACAAGGCATTTACCCCGTATTTTTCCGCTGCGGCAATTATCGTTGCCCCTTGTCCATGTAAAACACTATTAGTGGATGTCGCACTCTTCGCAATATAGGCATTAATTTGAGCCGCTGTTACAGAGGATTTCTTTCGCAAATCCAAGAATAAATAACTATCTTGATTGCTTTCATAGCTCTTAATCTTTGCTGCATTTGCCTCCGTAACCAAATAATTTCCGGAAACGAATCCAGTCTTTCCGCTATAGGTCACCTGGAACCAGCCATTTGATGTCTTATAGGTTGTCGAAAGCGTCGTACCTTCAGGAACAGTCCCTAATAACGTAGACGACGATGAATCAGATGCACGTAAATTGAGATTAGAGGTCGTCACATAATTAACTTTTGTAATGGTTGTTCCGCTTGGTAAATCAGGCGGCGTCGTGTTGGTAGATCCTGTGGAGCCTGAGCCTGAAGTGGAACCAGAGTCTGAACTTGCTGTCACTTTAGAGAAATTTTTGATCCATACATAGCCCGTTTTTCCGCCGTAAGTGGTTTTATACCAGTTTCCAATGCGGTAAGTCGTGCTTATCGTAGCACCCTTCGGCACTGTGGTAAGCTTTGTATGTTTCGAACCTGCATAAGAATAAAGAGCTGATGCAGTATTCGCTTTATATGTCAGTTTCGAGAAGGATGAGGCGGTTACCTTGGTCACAAATGTCGATTGAACAAAGTAATTCTTACTCTTGTAGCTAACCCTGTACCAGGTTTCCCCTATACTATTAACAACCTTCTGTGTGGATTGAAAAACATTGTCTGCTGTTATGGAGTAGACAGAGGCTTTCTTTGTATCCGGGGTGGATCGAAGAGTTGCCGTTTTCGTGGTCTTATAGAGCGTTTTAGCTGTCGTTGTGTACTTGTAATACTCTTTCACATATGTACTTTTGACCCACCCAGTCTTCGAACCGTATGTAACCTTATACCAAGACCCTGATTTAGCCGTTGCCGTAACAACTTTACCTTTCGGGATCGTGGTCAAAACAGATCCTGATGTCGATGCTTTTGAACGCAAATTAACATTAGCAGTTGTTTTGAATTTGGTCTTCTTAATGGCTGTTGAAGTCGTTGTGGTGGTCTTCTTAACATATTTTGAACTAACATACCCTGTTTTCGAGCTGTACTTAACCTTATACCAGCTTCCCGAAGTCGAGACATACGTAATCTTCTTCCCTTTCGGAATGGTTAATATTACTGATGAGGAAGTACTCGCGCTCTTACGCAGGTTCAAATTGGCCGTTGTCGTATACGTCGTCACAGTCGCTGCATCGGCTTCTCCACTTAAAGCAGGAATAGATATGCCGCCGGCAAGCATTCCCACTAACAAAAATAGAGACAGCCCGATTATTCTTAGCTGTTTCATTCCACGTCTCAGCAAAAACGAAACACCACTTTCTTTTCTGCCGGATTAAGTTGTAAAAATACCAATCTCTCAATCTCCTTTGCATTTTTTCATTTCTTTACATATTACGA
>NZ_JBJEFJ010000088.1:4410-11843 GCF_051873915.1 Pradoshia sp. | reverse complement strand
ATCCCAATTGTTTTCCGAGATATTTAGCCAGCTCAAGCATTCCATATTTTCCTGCTCTGCTTTCTGCCTCTGAATGATAATTCGTATTGGTGTTAATGTCATACGTATAGATCGTGCCGCTGGCATCCCGAATAAATTCTATCCCTGCTACATCAATTTGAGCTTCTTTTAGAAAGGCCTCGTATTGACTGATTATAGGATGGTGGAAATCTTCTATCATATCAAATTGCGGCTTTTCTACTGCCTCTTCACTAGTTGGGCAGTAGAGATCATTAATCTGGCAGGCGTCTGCAGGACAGAGTTCAAACCCAGTTGATGTATCAACATTCACAGCATAGAAGAATTGGCCGCCAATGAATTCGGCCCTTGTGATAGTGGATTCCGGTGATTGAATGTATTCTTGAATGAGAGTAATTCCATCAATAGGTTCCACGAATGCTGGGCTGTTCAAATAAGACTCCAAGGCTTCAATAGACTGGAATAATTGGACGCCTAGTCCCTTTCCGGCCCGGTTATGCTTGGTGATGAACGGAGTTTTTCCAAGCCTTTTGGCGGCTTCGATAATGTTTTCCCTGCCTGTAGCCGCTACTGTTGCTGGCGTTTTGATCCCAGCTTTCGTCAAGGCTGTATATTGTCTTATTTTACTAATCTCAAAGGAAAGGGCTTTTGAACCGTTCACAATGGTGCGATTATGCTGTTCAAGCCAATCAAGTACCCCGCCTGCCATTTCTGGGGCATAACGATGTCCCCGTGTATGGGAGGAAGCACTCATTCGATTATAAAAGACTCCCACAGGCGGCTCGGCAGTAAGGTCAATAAGCCCCTCGTGCAAATGCCATTCCTCATAGGGAAGCTTCAATTCTTCCAATCTGTTTGTCAGATGTCTTGTCCATTCTTGATTTTCGTGAATGATATAAATGGATGGCATGTCAATAGTCTCCTTTTATGGCAGATTATTATTATCGTATCACCCAAAAAAGTGCATGGTCAATTCTCGAAAAATCATAAAAAGGGCTGTTCGGGTGGAAAAACAGCTTACCAAAGTTTATACTGATGAATGAGAAAGAGAAAAAGGGAGATACCCATGCCAAATTTTTCACCATACCGTTACTTTTCGAAAAAAGAATGGGCTAATTTACGTTTTAATACACCAATGACACTCACGCAAACGGAAATCGAGGAACTTCAAGGCGTGAATGAGAAATTATCTGTAGAAGAGATTACAACGATTTATTTGCCGCTGACCCGTCTGCTAAATTTATATGTCAATTCCTCTCAAATGCTTCATGCCGTTACGGATACTTTCTTTGGCAATACAACGAGAAAGGTGCCTTATGTCATCGGCGTAGCTGGAAGCGTCGCCGTCGGCAAGAGTACGACAGCAAGAATTATTCAGGCACTCCTTTCAAGATGGCCAAACACACCAAGTGTAGAGATTATCACAACGGATGGTTTTCTTTATCCGAATGACGTATTGAATGCCAAGGGAATCATGGATAAGAAGGGATTCCCAGAGAGCTATAATACAAAAGAATTAATTAAAGTTCTATCTCGAATTAAGGCTGGACATCCAAAGGTAAAAGCACCAGTCTATTCTCATCTCTATTATGATATTATTCCAGGAAAATATACGGTCATAAAGCAGCCGGACATCGTGATTGTTGAAGGGATTAATGTGCTGCAGACACCAAAGCAGGAAGCACATTCTCATAGTGTCTACGTATCGGATTTCTTTGATATCTCCATCTATGTCGATGCGGATGATCGGAACATTTATCAATGGTATGTTGAGCGGTTTAAGACGCTTAGGAAAACGGCGTTTGCCAATCCGGAATCCTACTTCCACCGCTATGCTGATTTGACGGATGAAGAGGCAGACCGAGTTGCAACGGATATATGGAATCGAATCAATAAGGTTAACTTAGACCGTAATATAGCGCCGACAAGAAACCGTGCCAATATCATTTTGGAGAAGGATGCGAATCATTCAATTTCTTCTGTTCGGCTTCGGAAGATCTAAACGCTAAAAAAACGAGAGGGGCTAGCCATATGACAGAAAAAGAGAAAATGATCAATGGGGAAATGTATCGTTCAGCAGACGATGAACTGGTCAGAGATCGGATGGAAGCGAGAAAGTGGACGAGGATCTATAATCAAACGATCGAGACAGATTTAAAGGAACGAGAAGGCATTTTAAAACAGCTGCTTGGTTCCACTGGCAAGAATATCTATATTGAACCAAACTTCATTTGTGATTATGGCTATAATATCTTTGTCGGAGAGAATTTTTATGCAAATTTTGACTGTCTCATATTGGATACATGCCCGGTAGTCATTGGTGATAATTGCATGCTTGCCCCTGGCGTACATATTTATACGGCGACCCATCCCTTAATGCCGGATGAGCGAAATTCAGGATTGGAATATGGCAAGCCGGTCAAAATTGGACACAATGTCTGGCTTGGCGGCAGGTCGGTCATTAATCCTGGCGTGACGATTGGCGATAATGTTGTCGTAGCCTCAGGAGCCGTTGTAACGAAGGATATTCCGGATAATGTTGTTGTTGCCGGTAATCCAGCAAGAATGATTAAACGAATTGATGATCAACCAGAAACAAATCCTATCGTATAAGGGAATTCATTTCTGTACGAAAAATGGATTAGAACCTCTCCTGTTTTGACAGAGGGGTTTCACCGTTTATGGGAAGGTTTTTTCGTTCTTCTTAAGGAGAAAGGATACAAACTGACATAATTTTGTTAAAATACAATTAGAAAACAATTGCAATCATACGAATACTGGTGTGACAGATTGAGGATGTGACGAATGATCAAACAAATACCGAACTTATTAACCTTAGGAAACCTGTATTGCGGGTATTTATCTATTTCCTACATAATTAGCGGCGATGTAAGGAATGCCACCATTCTAATATTTATTGCGTTAATGTTAGATATGCTTGACGGAAGAATGGCACGTATACTAGGCGTTGCCAATGATATGGGCAAACAGCTCGATTCACTGGCCGATATTGTCTCCTTTGGAGTGGCGCCTGCCTTCCTGGCATCCTATACATTCTTTTCCGATTTCAACCAATATGGAATATGGATGGCTGGATTATTCCCGCTGTTTGGGTGTTACAGGCTGGCAAGATTTAATATAACCCCAACAGAGGAGTCAATGAAGCATTTCAGGGGGATTCCTATTACATTTGCAGGAGGCATTGTAGCCTTTCTTGTCCTGCTGGAGAACTATATCCATATCAGCTTATTCATCATCTTATTCTTCGGACTGGCTGTCCTAATGGTCAGTACAATCAAGATTCCGAGCTTTAAGAAGGTGAAATTGAATTATTATACAGTCATTATTACTTTATTTTTGCTCTATATGTTCTATCTAATTGCAAGGTCTGGTTTTAATAGTGTTCCGGAATTTTTCTATGTAGCTATCGCTATTTATGTTGTCTTTATTATCGCTCGATATATTAAAGCTAGGACACCGAAGTTTCAGCTGAAGAAAAGCAGAACAATCAGGCTTCCGCGCAAGGATAAGCTGCGAAAGAAGAAGGTAAAACGCTGATAGAAGCCTCACCTAACATGAGCGGCTGTGAGGTCTGGTGTTTAACCTAATGGAAGAAAGGTCCAAAGATTTTATATGTAGGGCGTGCGGGCTTGGTATCGTACGCCCTTTTATATGTCAATAGAAAGAATATGTGGGAAGTGGATATGGATGAAATCAGCAGCGGGGTTATTTAAGTATTTTCGACCATACCGTTTCATCGTTCTGCTCGGTCCTTTATTTATGTGCCTGGAGGTTGGAATGGATTTAATCCAGCCGACCATTATGCAAAAGATCATTGATAATGGAATTGCTGCGGAAGATAACGGTTATGTATTGACAATGGGGTTATTCATGTTTGGAGCAGCATTGCTCGGTCTTGTTGGAGGAGTTGGAAGCAGCATCTTCTCGACACGGGCAGCGGTTCATTTCTCGACTGATTTGCGGAGAGATGTTTTCCGGAAGATTGATTATTTCTCTGGTCCTAATATGGATAAGTTTGGAGCAGGCAAGCTGATTACGATTATGACTAATGATATAACAGCCGTGCAGCAGGCAGCTATGATGACATTAAGGATATTTGTCCGCGGCCCGATCATGTTTATCGGAAGCATCGTAATTGTTTACTTAACAGCGAGAGAGTTATTCCCCATTTTACTTGTCATTGTTCCTATTCTAGTCGTGCTCATTGTATTATTCACCTTCAAGGCAGGTACGTTGTTCGGTCTTGTTCAGAAGGCGATTGACCGAGTTAATACGAAGACACAGGAGCACTTGGCCGGAGTAAGGGTCGTCAAAGCATTTGGCACAGAAAAATATGAGATGAAACAATTCACAGAGGTGAATGATCATCTAACAAAAGTGAATATTCGGGCTGATTTGACGATTATGGGATTAATGCCTCTCCTCCAGTTTATCGTAAACATGGGCATCGTCTTTGCTATCTGGATGGGAGCCATTAAGCTTGATAGCGGCTCGATGGAGGTAGGGATGATCATTGCGTTTGTCAATTATTTAACGATTATTCTAAACTCCTTGATGACAAGCAGTGCGGTTCTTATGCAAATCACTCGTGCTTTTCCATCAGCTGACCGGATTAAGGACGTTCTGGATACGACTGGCGATATCGAAGAGCCCGTTCGGCCGGTATTACTCAATGAGCATAAGGGTGAAGTAGAGTTCAAAAATGTCAGCTTCAGCTACAGTAAAAATGGCGAGCATGTATTATCCGATATAAATGTTCGTATCCCTCCAGGAGAAACGCTCGGAATTATAGGAGGAACGGGAAGCGGGAAAACAACACTTGCCAAGCTCATCCCAAGATTATATGAAGTGGAAGCGGGTCAGGTGCTGGTAAACGGCATGGATATTCGAAAGATTTCCTTGGATGAACTGAGAGAATCGATTGGCTTTATTACACAAAAAGCCATGCTGTTTTCAGGAGCTATTCAATATAATCTGAAGATGGGCAAGGATGATGCAAGCGTAGAGGAAATGACTGCAGCACTTGAAGATGCACAGGCTTGGTCTTTTGTGAAGGAATTAGACGGCATATTTGATTACGAGCTTATGCAGGGAGCAACCAATCTATCTGGGGGTCAAAGGCAGCGCCTGTCAATAGCGCGCGCGCTCGTTCGCAAACCAGAGATACTGATCATTGATGATGCAACCTCTGCTGTAGATGCTATTTCAGAAGCCGCGATTCAAGCTGCTCTGAAGGAGCATTATCCAGAGTCTACGAAGATTATTATCTCCTCAAAGATCTCATCTGTTAAAGAGGCTGATCAAATATTAGTCCTTGAGGATGGACAGGAAGCGGCTCTTGGAACACATGAAGAGCTGTTAGCTAATAATCCGCTTTATCAAGAAATCTGCCGTATTCAAGGATTGAAGGAGGAATCATATGAGTCAGCAAGAAAATAACCGCCAGGCTCCTCCTAATTTTCGAGGTCCGCGCCACAGCTTTGGACCGAAAAGGAAGGCGAAAAACCAAAAGGAAACCATCCTGCGTATTTGGAATCAGCTGAGCAAACACCGGTTGAAGCTTTGGTTGACATTATTTTTTGTCTTAGCGTCAACGATTTTCGGCTTGCTTGGACCGTATTATTTAGGCATCACAATTGACCGTTATATTCTCATGCAGGATATACCGGGCGCTATAAAAATGGCTGTATTACTTGCGGTTATTTACTTAGCTGCCTCCTTGTTTACATGGCTGCAGCAGGATACGATGGTCCGCATTTCACTAACAACGATCCGCACAATCAGAGAAGAATTGTTTGCGAAGCTGCAGCAGTTAAGCCTGCGTTTTTTTGATACCCGTTCACAGGGGGACTTGATGAGCCGGGTGACGAATGATATTGATAATTTGAATAACGCCTTAAGCCAGAGCTTGGTTCAGATTATCTCTTCCGTCTTGACGATTGTGGGAGTTACGATTGCGATGTTCAGCCTGAACTGGATGATGGCGGTCGTATCGTTTTTAATCATTCCGGTTATGCTGTTTGTTTCACGCAGAATCATCCGCGTCTCCAGTCGTAACTTCGCGAAACGGCAGGCTGATTTAGGGAGACTGAACGGCTATATAGAAGAAGCAATCAGCGGCAAAGAAGTGATTACCCTGTATGGCCAAGAGAAAAAGACCATCCAGGAATTCCATGAAATCAATGAGGACCTTCGGCAGTCAGCCATGCTTGCCGAAACCTTCAGCGGCTTCCTTGGCCCAGTCAATAACTTTATTAATAATCTAGGCTTTGGATTGATTATAGCTACAGGCGCCATTCTTACATTGAACGATATGGCGTCAATTGGGGTTATTGCAGCCTTTGTCACCTATTCGAAGCTGTTCTTCCGTCCCATTAACCAATTAACGAATCTCATGAATACGATTCAATCGGCCATTGCCGGAGCGGAACGTGTATTTGAGATCATGGATGAGGTGCCGGATTTACAGGACAGCCCGAATGCTGAGCCTGTGACAGGCTTTAAGGGGTATATTGATTTCAAGAATGTTTCCTTCGGCTATGAGAAGGATCAGCTTATCTTAAAGAATATTTCCCTACAAGCAGAGCCAGGGGAAACCATTGCCCTGGTCGGCCCGACAGGTTCTGGGAAAACGACGATGATCAATTTATTATCCCGTTTCTATGACCGCTCTTCCGGCGAACTACTTATTGATGGACAATCAATAGAACGGTACAAAATGGCAGATTTGAGAAAGAGAATTGGCATTGTTTTACAGGAGACCTATCTCTTCTCGGGTACTATAATGGAAAATATTCGGTATGGAAGACTTGAGGCAAGTGATGAGGAGGTCATTAAGGCTGCAAAGGTCGCAGCTGCGCACAAGTTCATCAAGCATTTGCCAGACCAGTATGAAACGAAAATAACCTCAGGCGGAACCAATCTTAGCCAAGGTCAGCGCCAGCTGCTTGCGATTGCACGAGCCATTCTAGCAGACTCGGACATTCTCATATTGGATGAAGCAACCTCAAGCATTGATACTAGAACAGAGATTGCCATTCAGGAGGGGCTGAAGAATCTTACGAAGGGAAAAACGACCTTTATTATTGCCCATCGTTTGAAGACAATCGAGAAGGCTGACCGAATCTATGTCATTGATCATGGTCAAATAAAGGAAAGCGGAACCCATGAGGAGCTCATTGCTTCAAAAGGTTTTTATTATCAACTCTATTCCCAGCAGTTTAAGGAAACGATATAAGGTAGATATGTATGATGAGAATAGCTGCCCTGACAGCTCCGGTAAACGGACTATGTCAGGGCAGTTTTTAATGTAGGTCTATCGCCCATACTTTCAGATCTCCGCCCAGACCTAATCAGTATTGCCCATAGCGGATCATTTTCGCCCAATACCTATA
>NZ_JBJEFJ010000088.1:0-4310 GCF_051873915.1 Pradoshia sp. | reverse complement strand
CGCCCAGACCTAATCAGTATTGCCCATAGCGGATCATTTTCGCCCAATACCTATAGATAGCGCCCATACCCCTTTATTTACGCCCATAAAACATGAAATCATGCTGAATCCTATTCATAGAGAAGCCATCACATAGCTCCTTAACGTAAAAAGACTAGTAATTGGATGGATAGTAATCAATGCAGGATAAAAAATGACCATTTCAGCGTAATACAGTCTGAAAAGAACAGCTTTGAAGTCTATCAAAGGATATAAATGGAGTATAATGGAATAAAAGGTTGGTAATAGAAGAATTTGGAGGGTTGTATGAGGTTGAATTGGTTCATAGCCGTACTTATTGGCATTGTACTGGGAATTATTCTTTGTTTTATAGACCCCTTATATGGAATGGTCATTGGATTTGGCATTATTGCAGGCAGTTTGTTTCGGGCATTATTCTTACTCAATGATATTCAGAAGAGATTATCAATGATATCGTCTAAGCCTGTTAGGATAAACAAGGTGCAGCAGGCTATGGATGATTACCGAAAGGAAAGAGACCAGAATCAAGGATAGAGATGTTCATTCTCTATCCTTTTTTTTCTGCCGCAAAAAATTTTCTAAGTGATGATCCTTTTCTATCGCCAGCTTATATATAGAGGGTGAGAGGGAGGTGAGAACATGAACGAACAATTCTTAGAGGCAACGAAATTACAGATTGAATTCGCGATTGGGACAGATTTGCTTGGTAAGCCTGTCACAAAGAAAAAGCTTTTCTCCAATATGAATAGTGCAGCTAGTGGAAACGCTTTGAAACGATGCGCAGATGCTATCGTATCCCTGCAAAAGCATACGGCTATCGGTGTGAAAAGGCTTGATACTTGGGGCCTTGAATCGTAAGCCGCTATTATTCAAAAACAATAAGAAAGGAGTGGAGTAAATGGACAAGGTGCTAGAATTATACTTTATAACAGCTGATGAGAAAACAGCCAAAATTCAGATTGAAGATCCTATTGAGCCGGTAGATGAGGCGAAAGTACGCGCCGCGATGAATGAAATGATTGCTTCTCAGGCCTTTAAAAATAGTGCAGGACCCTATGTGTCTGCAAAAGAAGCACGTTTGGTTGCAACGACGAAAACGACGTATTTATTCTGATGATTACACACGTTGAAAAGCTAATCCCTGCAAAGGGTTAGCTTTTCTTTTTAACAAGATAGATTAGAAAGGAGGTTCTTCAGTGGACGAACTATTGCTGTTTATAAAGGATGTTGGTTTCCCAATCGTTGTCACCATTTATCTATTGTACAGGATAGAAGGCAAGCTCGAAGCCCTTAATATGTCTATCCAATCATTACCTGTTCTGCTCAGTGAATTAATGAAGAATCATGCATCATAGAGAGTATTCGATAGACATATGACCCCTTTTGGGGGAGAAATCGCAATGATCGTTCGTTGCGATTTTTCTTGCATCTTCCTTCTGTTAATTGTTCAAATAACAAATTTCTACTAGAGCATAAACCATGGATTGACTCCCCAAAAAGCTGAAAAGCCGCACTGAAAAATTCTTAAGTGAATAGACAAATATCCGATAATATGGCTATAGTTGTTTAGTAGATGGAGTTACCTTTTCTGTAAAGGGGGGATTTAGATGCTTAAGGGATTTATTCAATCTTTTTTTGAGAGCGGCAATACGATTCGATTTGAGTTGGATGATTGGTATAAATGGTATAAAGAACCCCGGAAAATTCATGATGCTGTGGTTTCACACCTAGAAAAAGAAGGGAGAAGAGTAGAGACGATCTCTGTTGTGAAGATTGTGAGAAGCAATAGAGTTTCAATTCTAGCCATAGATGGAATCAAATATGAGCTTTCAGTAACGAATCAACCTCATTTCGGTCCAACACAATCTGTAGTCTTGAGTAAGTTGAAGAATGAATAGAATAAAGCATAAAAAAATGGCAAGCTCATAAAGGGCTTGTTTTTTTATGTGAAGCGAATGCTGAGATTACCTTTTAAAGATTTCTTCCAGGTTATAGAGAATAGATAAAAATATCAGATTTTCTGTCTATTGGCATGGCTGTGTCTAAAAGGCGAATTGTTTAAAGTGGAATGTACGTTTCCTATAGCTTGGATACACCATCTGGGTCCTTTGGCATAGTTTAACAAAAAATACCCAGGGTACTTCAAAAGAAAGGAGAACCTACTATGCCCAGTTATTTAGTACATAATAATAGTTTTCCAAAATAGCATAATGAAAGGATGATTTCGTTGGCTGACAATAAAAAAGATGAGCAATTAGAGGAGTACAGAGTCAATAATGATGGGAAAAAACTGACGACCAATCATGGTGTCCGTGTATCAGAGGATGAGCATTCATTGAAGGCTGGGGAAAGAGGACCCACTTTGATGGAGGATTTTCATTTCAGGGAGAAGATGACTCATTTTGATCATGAACGTATTCCCGAGAGAATTGTCCATGCACGCGGCTTTGGTGCACATGGGTATTTTCAGGTGTATAAATCGATGGCTGAGCTGACGAAGGCGGACTTCCTGCAGGATCCTTCGAAGAAAACCCCTGTCTTTGTCCGTTTTTCTACTGTCGCAGGATCAAGAGGATCCGCTGACTCTGTTCGGGATGCGCGAGGATTTGCCACGAAATTTTATACAGATGAAGGCAATTTTGATTTAGTCGGAAATAATATTCCCGTCTTCTTTATCCAGGATGCGATTAAGTTCCCGGATTTAGTGCATTCCTTCAAGCCGGAGCCCCATAATGAAATGCCTCAAGCAGCTACGGCTCATGATACCTTTTATGATTTCATTGTGAACAATACAGAGTCTGCCCATATGGTGCTTTGGACGAATTCAGATCGTGGAATTCCGCGCAGCTATCGGATGATGGAAGGGTTTGGTGTTCATACATTCCGCTTAGTCAATGCAGAAGGCACTTCGCATTTTGTGAAATTCCATTGGAAGCCGCTGCTGGGTGTCCATTCCCTTGTCTGGGATGAGGCACAGAAGATTGCGGGGAAAGACCCGGATTTTCATCGGCGTGATTTGTATGAGGCGATTGAGCTTGGGAATTACCCTGAGTATGAGCTCGGTATCCAAATCATCAAAGAGGAGGATGAATTTACGTTTGACTTTGATGTTTTGGATCCAACGAAAATCTGGCCGGAGGAGCTCGTGCCGGTTCACCGGATCGGAAAGATGACACTGAATAAAAATGTTGATAATGTCTTTGCGGAAACGGAGCAGGCAGCCTTTCACATTGGACACGTCGTACCTGGTATTGACTTCACGAATGACCCGTTATTACAGGGACGTCTTTTCTCTTATACCGATACACAGCTTTTGCGATTAGGAGGCCCGAACTTCCAGCAGATTCCGATTAATCGACCGGTATCTCCTGTGCATAATCATCAGCGGGACGGCTATCATCAGATGAGAATCGACCAAGGGCAGGTCAGCTATCATAAAAACGGGTTAGCTGGGAATTCACCAGAACCGGCAAGTCCGGAAGAAGGCGGATATGCTCATTATCAAGAAAAGGTAGAAGGACATAAGGTAAGAAAGCGCAGTGATAGCTTTAAGGATCATTACAGTCAGGCAAAGCTATTCTGGAACAGTATGTCGATGCCGGAGAAAGAGCATATTATTGAAGCCTTTCAATTTGAGCTCGGGAAATGTCTCAATAAAGATATTCAGCAGCAGGTCGTGAATATGTATGCTCATGTTGATCACTTCCTTGCTGAGCAAATTGCCTATGGTTTAGGCCTTGAGGTACCTGAAAAAGGAAGCGGTGAGCCGTCCGTAACGGATCAATCACCTGCCTTAAGCCAGCTCAATACACCAATGAGTCCAAAAACGAGAAAAGTGGCGGTTTTAGCTCATAATGGCTTCAATGGCGAGGATTTAATGAGTGTGCTCAAAGCCTTTGATAATGCTGGTATGATTGCTGAGATTGTCAGTGAGCATCAAGGGAAAATTAAGAGTGCGAATGGGGCTGAGCTTAAGGTTGACCAAACCTTCCTTACAACAGACTCCGTCCTCTATGATGCTGTCTTCATTGCAACAGGTGAAGAAAGTGTCAATTCCTTAAAGAAAAATAAGAAGGTGAATGAATTCTTGATGAATGCCTTCAGTCACTATAAAGCAATTGGGGCTCCCAAAGAAGGTTCAGCTCTTATGCAGGCATTCCTGATGGAATCAGAGGCTGCTAGTATAGGAGTTGTCACATCAATACCTGATGATCCAATAGAAGCTGTTACTGACACATTCATCCAAGCTGTTGCGAAGCATCGTCACTGGGAAAGACAAATCTAAAAGG
>NZ_JBJEFJ010000087.1:0-50661 GCF_051873915.1 Pradoshia sp. | reverse complement strand
GAAACCAGTTCAGTAGTGAGCTGGTTTTTTTGTGTTTTCAGGGTATCGTAGAGATGCGGACAAATCAAAAAAGCCTAATAATAGTGTGGTTTTTGAAGATTTTAAGGCAAAAAAACGAGATATCTTCTAAAAAGCAGCTCAGCTTATCATTTTTGACGGTCAGAGGATGGATCGGCTTTATTTTTTTATCTCCATTTTTCTAATTTTAAGATTTAAGGGCGAACGACCTTTGTTAAGGGCGGAATCCAGGCATTACGGGCGATGACCCATCACCTTTTTCAAAATAAGAATTCATTCGCCCACATCCAGACTCATAAAACCTCACCCCTCCCTTCCACTAAACTTTATATGTTGACCCCTAATTAAGACATACAACGTATGCCTGCTCTGGGCATACAATAAGATACAGAAAGAATTCAAAATCATGTATACAATGCCTTGCCAGCGGTGATACTAGGATTAGTGGGAGGTGTATTTATGGCCATTTTTGATGCAGCCTATAAGGAGTTCAAGGAGTCTGAAAACAGATGCCGTATTTGTGAGAAAGAGAAATCAGAAGGTCTACAGCTTCATATAGGATTCATTTGTTCCGAATGTGAGAGAGAGATTGTTCAGACAGATACGAGTGAGCCGGTTTATCAGGAATTCGTGGAGAAACTGCGGAGGAATAATATATCCGGTATTTATACGTAAAGGATTTCAGTTCGTCACTTGAACGAACCGAATAGGAAAACTTATAATGATAAAAAGCACAGGCCCCTTCTTTTGACGGAGCCTTTTTATATGGCTGTGATGAGGAAGGTAGTTGATATAAATGGATAAAATAAAGATACCGATTCTGGAAATGCTGGAGGCTCATAGAGGGAAAGTACCTCTATCATTACATGTCCCAGGTCATAAGAATGGATCAATGGTACATCCGCGGACGCCATCTGGTCTGCAATCAGCTATGAGCTGGGATATGACCGAGCTGACCGGTCTGGATGATCTCCATAGCCCGGAGGAGGGGATTAAAGAAGCTGAAACATTGCTTTCCTCTTTTTATCAGACAGATAGAAGTTATCTGCTTGTGAATGGTTCTACAGTGGGGAATTTAGCGATGATTCTTGGGGTTATCCAGCCGGGAGAAAAGGTGCTGGTACAGAGGAATTGCCATAAGTCTGTTATGAACGGGTTGGAGCTTGCTCGTGCAAACCCTATCTTCATTCATCCGGAGCTGGATGCAGAGGGGGTTGAGATTGGGCTCACAGCTTCAGTCATCAATAAATATTTACATAGGCACCCGGATACGAAAGCCATCATTTTAACTTACCCCAATTATTATGGAATGGCTATGGACCTTGAGGATCTCATTAAGGAAGCTCATTGTTTGCATATTCCTGTACTCGTTGATGAGGCTCATGGTGCTCATTACGCAGCAGGTGACCCTTTCCCGCCTTCTGCCCTTCTTCATGGGGCAGATATTGTGGTTCACTCCGCCCATAAGACACTGCCTGCGATGACAATGGGGTCATATTTACATATTCAAGGGAATCTGGTTTCTGCCGAGCAGGTGGAGCGTTATGTCAGGATGCTACAGTCCAGTAGTCCATCCTACCCGATTATGCTGTCGCTTGATTTAGCGAGGGCATATCTGGAAGGATATGGGGAGTTAGATAAGCAATATCTTCAGGAGCAGATTCAGCTATTGAAGGATTATCTAGCCAGTCATAAACAGCTGGCTGTATATGAAACAGAGGATGCTGATTGGCTTGACCCGCTTAAACTGATGATATACCACCGCGGCGGTCTCTCAGGTCAGAAGCTGCAGGCAAAGCTTGAGGAAGCCGGCCTCTACCCAGAGCTTTCAACAGACCGATTTGTGTTATTTGTTCTCCCTCTCTTGAAGGAGGGCGAGGAATATTTCATTAAGGAGCTTATAGCAAGGATCGAGTCGATAGTGTGGAACGAGGGAATGGGGGCTCAAGCCCGCCATACAGCCTTGATACAGGATGAAGTCAATAGGAGAGAACATAGTGAGCTTGCCTTATCCTACGAGGAAATGGAGAGGCTGCAGGTAGACAGACAACCGCTTTCTCTCGCCATTGGGGAGATTGCTGCCGAGGCAGTTATTCCTTATCCGCCCGGAATTCCGCTCATTCAGCGCGGGGAACGGATTACGGAGGAGGTAGCTGAAGCGTGCCAGAAGCTATTGGAGCAGGGGATAAAAATCCAAGGCGGTATGTATCTGAAAGAAGGAGAAATTCAGGTCTTTAAAAGGGGCCTATGATATACTAACTAGTAGCGTACATAATATTGGAGGGTACAGCCTTGAATCGAGGAGTATTTATTACAGTGGAGGGTCCTGAGGGAGCCGGAAAAACAACCATCATAGCAAAAGTGGCTGAACAGCTGGAGAAGGAAGGATACAGCATTATCCTAACGAGAGAGCCTGGGGGCATCCCCATTGCTGAACAGATTCGAGAGGTAATCCTGAATCGAAGTAATACAGCGATGGACCCGCGTACAGAGGCACTCCTTTATGCAGCTGCCCGCAGACAGCATTTGATGGAGAAGGTTGTACCGGCACTTGAAAAGGGAGCAATCGTCCTTTGTGACCGTTTCGTTGATAGTTCCTTGGCTTACCAAGGATACGCAAGAGGTATAGGGGTAGAGGAAATCTGGCAGATTAACCAGTTCGCCATTGAAGACCTTATGCCGGAGCTGACATTATTTTTCATGATTGAGCCGAAAAAAGGACTAGAGAGAATCGAGCAGCATAAAAATAGAGAAGTAAATAGACTTGATGTAGAGGAGCTGAGCTTCCATCAGAAAGTGTATGACGGCTATCAATTATTGATGGAAAAGGACCCGTCACGCATTAAAGGCATTGATGCAGACCGGTCTATTGAGGAAGTATATGAAGAAACTCTTCACCAAATAAAGACAATTATTGACAGGAAACCTTAAAGCACTGCTTTAAGGTTTTATATTAATCTTATACAGGCTTTGGTATAATGAAGATGACAACTTAGAGGAAAACACATGAATAGATTGATTCTAGATTGGGGGGTTCACCATGAAACTTATTGTAGCAATAGTACAAGATAAGGACAGTGCAAAATTATTAAGTGACTTGGTTGACCATAACTTCCGTGCGACTAAGTTGGCCACGACAGGCGGGTTTCTGAAATCTGGCAATACGACTTTTATGATTGGTACTGAGGAAATACGGGTCAATAAGGCTCTTGAAATCATTAAAAGGAATTGTCAGGCGAGGGAGCAATATGTGTCACCGGTCTCACCCATCGGAGGGAATGCGGATTCGTATGTGCCGTATCCAGTCGAAGTAGAGGTGGGAGGGGCAACTGTATTTGTCCTGCCAGTGGATCAGTTCTATCATTTTTAAGTTTAAGGGATGAGAGGAAATAAGCATGATTGAAACATGGGAACAGCTATCAAGCCAGCAGCCAAGAGCAGCAGCAATGCTGAAGAACAGCCTGATAAAAGACAGGGTAGCACATGCATACCTATTTGAAGGGGAGCGTGGCACCGGCAAGCAGGATGCGAGTATATTGCTTGCTAAGTCCTTATTCTGCCTTGAGCCGATTGAGGGGTATCTTCCATGCGGAGAATGCGCGAACTGTAAGAAAATCGAGCATAAGAATCATGCGGATGTCCATATCATCGAACCTGATGGCCTTTCAATCAAGAAAGAGCAGATCAAAATGCTTCACGAAGAATTTCAGAAAAAAGCAGTTGAATCTCAAAAGAAAGTTTACATTATTACTCACGCGCACAAAATGACAGCCTCTGCGGCAAACAGCCTGTTGAAGTTCCTTGAGGAACCTCATGCAGGCACGACCATTATCTTGCTGACTGATCAAATCCACCGGATGCTTTCTACGATTTTATCCAGATGCCAGACCATTTCCTTTACACCTTTAAACCCTGTGGAGCTAAGCAAGCAATTAGTTCAATCAGGGGTACCAGACAAGAAGGCTAGATTAATTGCCAGTTTGACGAATAGTGTCGAAGAAGGACTAGCTTTAAATGAGGATGAGTGGTTTGCACAAGCCCAAAAGATAGTGGTAAAATTGTTTGAAGCCATAAAAAATCCAGTGGATGGCATTATGGTCGTCCAAGAGGATTGGCTCCCTCATTTCAAAGAACGTGAGCAAATGGAAATGGGATTATTGCTTCTTTTGAATATATACAGAGATCTCCTTTACGTTCAGCTTGATAAACCAGAGGAAATGGTTTATCAGGATAAGGAGGATCAATTCCGCCAATTGGCTATAATGCATTCGCAAAAGCGATTAGCCAATCAGATGAATGAAATACTGGAGGCAAAACGGAAGCTTTCGGCGAATATGAACCCACAGCTGTTAATGGAGCAGCTTGTGCTTAACCTTCAGGAGGGGTTTACACTTGTATGATGTTGTAGGAGTCCGCTTTAAAAAAGCGGGTAAAATATATTATTTCGACCCAGGTGAGCTCGAGATAGCCAAGGATGAGTATATTATTGTAGAAACCGTCAGAGGCATTGAATTTGGGAAAGCTGTGATTCCGCGCAAGCAAGTGGGCGAAAATGATATAGTCCTTCCTTTGAAAAAGGTCATCCGGATTGCTGATGAGAAAGATCGCTTTACCGTAGACGAGAATAAGGAAATTGCCCAGCAGGCTTTCCAGATTTGCAGTGAAAAAGTAACAGAGCATCGGCTGGATATGAAGCTGGTTGATGTGGAATATACCTTTGACCGCAATAAGGTGATTTTTTACTTTACAGCGGATGGACGAGTTGATTTTCGTGAGCTTGTTAAGGACTTGGCGGCCATTTTCCGCACAAGGATTGAACTCAGGCAAATAGGCGTTAGGGATGAGGCCAAAATGCTCGGCGGTATCGGCCCATGCGGACGGATGTTATGCTGTTCAACCTTCTTAGGGGATTTTGAGCCAGTCTCAATCAAAATGGCGAAAGACCAAAATTTATCACTTAATCCAACGAAGATCTCAGGGCTGTGCGGCCGTCTCATGTGCTGCCTGAAATATGAGAATGATGAGTATGAAAGTGCAAAAGAGCAGCTTCCTGACCTTGGTGAGTATATCAATACACCAATGGGCAAAGGAAAGGTTATCGGCCTGAATATCCTTGAGAAGATCATGCAGATTGAATTGCAAGGAAAAGAACGTGTTGTTGAATATACGCTGGATGAGATGATGGAGGAAGGCACCTTCACGATTCAAGCCACAGATTAATAAGGTGGTGGGTGTTATGAATAAAAAGGAAATATTCGATTCGGTCAGCAGCATGGAGGCCCAAATCGGCGATTTGTACAAGCAGCTCGGGGAATTAAAGGAACATTTGGCTGAGATTCTAGAGGAGAATAATACGCTCCAATTGGAGAATGAGAATGTTCGCCGCCGTTTGCTTGAGCTCGAAAAGAGTAAACCTGCTTCTGCTCAAAAAAAGCAGAAGAAAGGAAATAAGCCGATGGATATTGGAGAGGGGTATGACAACCTCGCAAGGCTTTATCAGGAAGGCTTCCATATTTGCAATTTGCATTTTGGAAGTCCGCGTAAGGACGGGGATTGCCTGTTTTGCCTCTCATTTTTGAATAAGAAATAAAGATAGTCTTTCCTATCGTTTAGGAAAGGCTATTTTTATAAAGGATATTTGGTTAGGAGCGAATAGTTTTTGAATATGTTAAAAGATGATGAACGCCTGGATTATCTCTTGGGAGAGCCGCTTCGGATTATTCAAAGCCCAAGTGTGTTCTCTTTCTCTCTGGATGCAGTGCTGCTTGCGAAATTCGCCTATGTACCGATTCAAAAGGGAAATCTCGTGGACCTTTGTGCCGGTAATGGGGTGATCCCGCTCTTATTGAGCCGGAGGACCAAGGGACATATCCATGGGGTGGAGATTCAGGAAAGACTTCATGATATGGCTTTAAGAAGTGTTCAATATAATAACTTGTCCGAGCAGATTACGATGCATCATGAGGACTTGAATAAGATTGTCCCGATTCTCGGGCATGATAAATATGATGTGGTTACATGCAATCCCCCGTATTTTCTGACACCTGCTAAGGAAATCCAGAATGATAATGAACATTATGCTATAGCCAGACATGAGATAATGTGTACATTAGAGGATGTTGTCCGGGTAAGCAGCCAGCTGCTGAAGCAGGGAGGGAAGGCAGCCTTTGTGCACCGGCCCGGAAGGCTTCTTGATATCCTGACTTTAATGAGGAAATACCGAATTGAACCGAAGCGGCTGCAATTTGTGTATCCAAAGGCAGGACGGGAGGCCAATACCATTTTGGTAGAGGGAATCAAGGGCGGGAGCCCGGATTTGAAGCTGCTGCCGCCTCTTGTCGTTTATCAGGATCATAATGAGTATACAGACGAGCTAAAACGGATAATTGATGGAGAATAATATGCATTATTTCTATGTACTTGAATGTGCGGACGGTAGTTTTTATGCAGGCTACACGAATAATATTGAGAAAAGAGTCCATACCCATAATGAGGGAAAAGGGGCTAAGTATACACGAGCAAGAAGGCCTGTGGTCCTGCGTTATTACGAGGAGTATGAAACAAAGACAGAGGCCATGCAGGCAGAATACCGCTTCAAGCAATTGAGGAGATACGAGAAGGAACGGATCGTGCAAATGGGAGGTAATGGCGTTGAAGAGCCAAAAGAGCTTTGAGCAGGAGCGGGAGCCTGCCTTGTATTTAGTGCCGACACCAATCGGCAATTTAGAGGATATGACCTATCGCGCTGTGAGAATTTTACGTGAGGCTGATGTGATTGCAGCGGAGGATACCCGTAATACGAAGAAGCTGTGCAATCATTTTGAGATTCAGACACCGCTTATCAGTTATCATGAGCATAACAGGCAGCAAAGCGGTGAAGCAATCTTAGAGAGAATCAGGAACGGGAGTGTGGTTGCTCTTGTGAGTGATGCGGGAATGCCTGCGATCTCAGACCCGGGCTATGAGCTTGTACAAGCTTGTATAGAGGAAGGAATACCTGTGGTGGCACTTCCGGGTGCAAATGCAGCCTTGACTGCCCTGATCGCCTCAGGAATCACACCTCAGCCTTTTTACTTCTATGGATTCCTGAACCGGAGCCGAAAGGAGAAGAAAAAGGAGCTTGAGGAGCTGAAGAAGAAGGATGGGGCCATCATCTTCTATGAATCCCCTCACCGTCTGAAGGAGACGCTTGGGCTTTTGCATGAATACCTTGGAGACAGGCAGATAGTTCTGGCACGCGAGCTGACGAAGCGATTTGAGGAATATATTCGCGGGTCCATTGCCGAGGCAATCGAATGGGCGAATAATCAGGAGGTTCGCGGTGAGTTTGTCTTAATTGTAGAGGGCACTGATTATGTGGAGGACGAAGCCGTTTGGTGGGAGAACATGAGCTTGAAGGAGCATGTCGAACATTATATTGATTCTAAGGGCATGAAGCCAAATGATGCAATCAAGCATGCAGCTAAGGAACGAAACATTCCGAAGAGGGAAGTATATCAGGCGTATCATATAGACATAATGAAATAAAGAACATAAAAAAGGCTCCCCGTTATGGGAAGCTTTTTTATTAAGAGTTTGTAACGTGAAGGTTTTCTTGAATTTCTTTTAGGAGTTGTTCAGCACCTTCGCGGCTTAGGATTAGTTTGCCGTCTGCTAAAGTGAAGTTGCTGTCAGATACTTCACCTGTTACTTGGCAAGTCATGTTTGGTTTATATTTTTTGAGGATGATACGCTCGTCATCAACATAGATTTCAAGGGCATCTTTCTCAGCGATTCCGAGAGTACGACGAAGTTCGATCGGAATAACCACCCGGCCAAGCTCATCTACTTTACGTACAATACCAGTGGATTTCATAACAATACTCCTCTCATAGAATAATATTTTTTTAATAAAATTCGTCATTATTCGACAAAATTTAATGATGTTATCATAATACCAAGCATTCCCAAAACCGTCAATGTTTTTAGTCCCTATATCAATGGTAGTTTGTGGGGTTTATGGGTAGAAATTTGAAAAAAACTAGTTGAAAAGGCTTACTTTTTCCTCATCTTAACCAGTATATGAAATTTTTACACCCGTAATTGTGCAGTAAATTGTATAAGATTTAGAACAAACAAACTTTTTTCGACACTTTCCGAGAGGGAAAATATTATATCAATATACTCGAATAGGACATTTTGTATAATTAATTCACCCAGACAGTACCATTTGTCTTTATGGAAATTTATTTCGTCTCTTGAGATTGGAGAGTTCCTCTGTATAAAAAATCAAGGAATTCCTTTATAATGTTACTATTATGTAAAATAGTCCTTTCGAGTAAAAGGACTTTATTGGCAGGCCTTTAAGGAGTGAAAAAGATGAAGGAAAAATTAAATACGTTTTACATTACAACCCCTATTTATTATCCAAGTGGAAATCTTCACATTGGTCATGCATATACAACAGTAGCTGGAGATGCAATGGCCCGTTATAAAAGAATGCGCGGGTTCGATGTCATGTACTTAACGGGGACAGATGAGCATGGGCAGAAGATTCAGCGAAAAGCAGAAGAGAAAGGAATCAGCCCGCAGGAATATGTAGACGGTATGATTCGAGATATCAAGATTCTATGGAAGAAGCTCGATATTTCTTATGATGATTTCATTCGCACTACTGATGAGCGTCATAAAACAGCCGTAGAGAAAATCTTTAAGCAATTATTGGACCAAGGCGATATTTACCTTGATGAATATGAAGGCTGGTACTGTACCCCTTGTGAGTCCTTCTTCACAGATCGCCAAGTCGAAGATGGAAATTGTCCGGATTGCGGCCGTCCTGTAGAGAAGGTTAAAGAGGAATCTTATTTCTTCAAGATGAGCAAATATGCAGACAGACTTTTGCAATTCTATGAGGAGCATCCAGATTTCATCCAACCTGAATCCCGAAAAAATGAAATGATCAATAACTTCTTGAAACCAGGGCTCGAGGATTTGGCTGTTTCTAGAACAACATTTGATTGGGGCATTAAGGTGCCAGGTAATCCGAAGCATGTCATTTATGTGTGGATTGACGCATTGACCAACTATATTACTGCTCTAGGATATGGCAGTGATGATGATTCTAAATACTTGAATTACTGGCCGGCAGATGTGCATCTTGTCGGAAAGGAAATTGTCCGTTTCCATACGATTTATTGGCCAATCATGTTGATGGCACTTGACCTTCCGCTTCCGAAGAAGGTATTCGCTCATGGATGGTTATTGATGAAGGATGGAAAAATGTCTAAATCTAAAGGCAATGTAGTAGACCCGGTTACCTTGATTGACCGCTATGGCCTAGATTCCTTACGCTACTACTTATTGCGTGAGGTGCCATTCGGTGCAGACGGTGTCTTTACGCCGGAGGGATTTGTCGAACGCGTTAACTTTGATTTAGCCAATGACCTTGGAAACCTGTTGAATCGGACAGTTGCAATGATCAATAAATATTTTGACGGCAAGATTCCGGCTTACAAAGGCTCTGATCGGGAATTTGACCAGCAATTGCTGCAGGCTAATCTCGAGACAGTTGAAAAGTACGAGGAAGCAATGGAGAATATGCAATTCTCTGTGGCCTTGTCTACTCTATGGCAGCTTGTCAGCCGTACGAACAAATACATTGATGAAACACAGCCATGGGCGCTTGCGAAGGATGAAGCTAAAGTGGATGAGCTAGCATCTGTCATGACCCACCTTGCGGAATCCTTAAGAAGAATCGCTGTAATGCTTAAGCCATTCCTCACTATGGCTCCGAAGAAAATCTTCGAACAGCTGAATTGTGAGCAGGAAGCAATGCAAACATGGGAAAGCCTTGAAAGCTTCGGCATTCCATCCGCTGATTTAGTGGTGAAGAAAGGAAATCCAATCTTCCCGCGTCTTGATATAGAGGAGGAGGTTGCCTATATCAAGGAATCTATGCAAAGTACGGCTCCTCAGCCGGCAGCAGAGGAAGCGAAAAAGGCACCAGAGGCACCAGAGGTCGAGGAAATTACGATTGATGACTTCAAGAAGGTAGAGCTTAGAGTAGCTCAAGTCATCAGTGCTGAACCGGTTCCGAAGGCTGATAAGCTTCTGAAGCTCCAATTGGATTTAGGGTATGAGCAGCGTCAGGTTGTCTCCGGCATTGCCCAATACTACAAACCAGAGGAACTAGCAGGCAAGAAGGTTATTTGTGTGACAAACTTGAAGCCAGTTAAGCTTCGCGGCGTCCTTTCACAAGGAATGATTCTTGCCGGAAGTGAAGACGGGCAGCTAGCACTAGCTTCAATTGCGGAATCCCTGCCAAATGGTGCGCAGGTTAAATAAGAGAAATAATCGGAGGGGGATGTTACATGTGAAACATCCCTTTCTTTATTATGTAAGTTATTAGCCGAGCTTTAACTTTTTAAGAGAATGGGTAAAAACATGGATGAAGGAATAAGACTATACTGCAAAGGAGAAAACGGATGCTGTTTGATACACATGTTCATTTAAACGATGATCAATTTGATGAGGATTTGGAAGAGGTTATTGAAAGAGCGCGAGAGAATGGAGTCGAGCGCGTAGTGGTAGTCGGATTTGACGAAAAGACAATTAAACGTGCAATCGAACTGATCGATACATATGACTTTATGTACGCTGCCATTGGCTGGCACCCTGTTGATGCCATTGATTTAACGGACAGCTATCTTGAGTGGATAGAGGAATTGACTGCTCATCCAAAGGTCGTGGCAATTGGGGAGATCGGGTTGGACTACCATTGGGATAAATCGCCGAAGGATGTACAGCAGGTTGTTTTCCGGCGCCAGATTCAATTAGCGAAGAAGCTCAATCTGCCGATTATTATTCATAATCGCGAGGCCACGGAGGATGTTGTCACTATTCTTGAAGAGGAAGGGGCAGCGGAGGTTGGGGGAATCATGCATTGCTTTAGCGGAAGCCCTGAAACAGCGAAACGCTGCCTTGATATGAACTTCTATATTTCACTTGGAGGTCCGGTTACATTCAAAAATGCGATAAAGCCGAAGGAAGTGGCAAAGGCTGTACCGCTTGACCGCCTGCTTATTGAGACAGATTGTCCTTACCTGGCTCCACATCCATACCGCGGAAAGAGAAATGAGCCGAGCTATGTGAGGCTTGTTGCTGAGCAGATTGCTGACTTGAAGGAAGTGTCCTTTGAAGAGGTTGCAAAGGCGACAACAGAAAACGCAAACCGTCTGTTCAAAATCCAATAATACCAATCGGCGAAGGTCCTGACAGATTGTGTGGATCTTCGCCTTTTTTGTATTGTAAATTAGCGTGTTCCGTATTCAGAAAAGGTAGATAGGTTGACAATGTTGTCAGAATATCTATATAATTCATTCAGTGAAAAGGGGGAATTTTCGTGATTCAATACATGAAAAACCTATTTTCCAGGCCGAGACGAACGTCAAGGACGATATTAATTATGACAAGTGCAGCTGTTTTTATGTTTGCAACAGGAATTATATTTTATGAAAGTACAAAAAAAACAGTAGCACTGAGCCTGGATGGAAAAAAGCAAACGGTCAAGACCCATGCTGACACCATTAATGAACTGCTACAAGAACTAGAGGTTGAGGTAGGTAAAGAGGATTATCTTAGTCTGGCAAAAGGGACCGAGATCAGCGATGACCTGCATGTTATCTGGAACCCGGCTACAGAGGTGGAGCTGACAATTGACGGGGAGACTTCCTCCGTTTGGACGCTTTCTCAAACAGTTGGTGAGTTCCTTGAGGAAGAAGGCATACAGCTCAGAGCAGAGGATAAGGTATCTGAAGGCATGGATGAGGCAATCAAAAAAGATATGGATATCAAAATAGAAACGGCATTTCCCATAGCCCTCAAGGTAGGGAACGAGGAACGGGAAATATGGTCAACTTCGACCACGGTCGCTGATTTTTTAAAGAGTGAGCAGGTAAGTGTGAATGAATTAGACCGGGTCAGTCCAGCTTTATCTGAACATTTGACAGAGGAAACAGCTGTCACCGTTACAAGGGTAGAAAAGGTCACCGATGTGGTGGAAGAACCAATTAGCTATGAAACAGTCACTCAGAAGGATTCATCCCTGGAGAAGGGGAAGGAAAAAATTATAACTGAAGGACAAGAAGGATTAATCAGTAAAACATATGAATTAACAAAAGAAAACGGGAAAACCGTATCTAAAGAGTTGGTTTCTGAGAAAACGGTCAAGAAGAAGGTTGACGAGGTCGTCGCTATTGGAACGAAGGAAAAGAAAGCGGCTGTTACACCAGTGTCAACATCTTCTAAATCTTCAGCGTCTTCATCCTCGTCAGCAGAGGAGTATTATGTCACAGCAACAGCTTATACGAGCGGCTGTAACGGATGCACCGGTAAAACGGCAACAGGGGTTAATCTGCGTGCTAATCCAAATGCTAAGATCATAGCCGTTGATCCAAGCTTTATCCCGCTTGGTACGAAGGTGTATGTAGAAGGCTACGGATATGCAACAGCAGCAGATACTGGCGGTGCTGTGAATGGCAAGAAGATTGATGTATTTGTACCATCGACGGCGGACGCTTATAATTGGGGCGTAAAAACCGTCAAAATTAAGGTGTTTCGATAAATAAATCGTTATTATTTATACAGAGGATTTTTGTCCTCTGTTTTTTTGCGTTATAATAAGCAGGATTGCTGCTTAAATTTATGCTATTACATTTATATTACAAAAATAACGTAAATATATCAAATATTAAATGAATAAAAAGAAAGCTTTTTTGGAGGAAAAATGAAAATCAAGGAAATCATTGTGGTAGAAGGGAAAGATGACACGGTTGCCATTAAGCGGGCACTTGATGCAGACACGATTGAAACAAACGGGTCTGCGATTAATGAGGAAACCTTGGATAAAATACGGCTCGCCCAGAAGGTGCGCGGTGTCATCGTCTTCACGGACCCAGATTTTCCTGGGGAGCGGATTCGCCATATCATCACGCAAAACGTACCAGGCTGTCAGCACGCCTTCTTGCCTAAGCATCTGGCCATTCATAAAACGGGCAAGGGACTCGGGGTGGAGCATGCATCACCAGAGGCCATAAGAGAAGCCCTCTCTAATGCCAAGCAGATGGAAGAGGAGCAAGTCGAAGTCATCAGCAAAGAGGATTTGATGATGTTTGGGCTTATTGGGGGCAGTGATTCGGCGGATAAGAGAGAAAGGTTAGGAAAATACCTGAATATCGGGTACGCTAATGGGAAGCAGCTATATGCAAGGCTGAAGATGTTTGGAATCACAAAGGAAGAATTTCTACACGCAATTGAACAGATAAATGGAGTGGAAACAAATGAATAAAGATATCGCTACGCCTATTAAGACGAGGCAAATATTAGAGAAGTATGGCTTTTCCTTTAAGAAAAGCCTTGGACAGAACTTCTTGATTGATACAAATATTCTCCGCAATATTGTGCATCATTCCGGTGTTACAGAGGAGAGCGGCGCCATAGAAATTGGTCCGGGAATTGGAGCTTTGACGGAGCAGCTGGCTAAGTCATGCAAGAAGGTGGTTGCTTTTGAGATTGACCAAAGACTTTTGCCTATCTTAGCGGATACATTATCTGAGTATGAGAATGTGAAGGTCATCCATGAAGATATCCTCAAGGCTGATGTTACACGCGTCATTGGGGAAGAGTTTGCCGGTCAAGTGAAGGATCTGCATGTCGTAGCTAATCTTCCATACTATGTAACAACCCCGATTATCATGAAGCTCTTGGAGGAGAAGCTGCCGCTTAGCGGAATTACGGTCATGCTTCAAAAGGAAGTGGCGGATCGGATGGCGGCAAAACCAGGCTCGAAGGAGTATGGTTCTCTATCGATCGCCGTTCAATATTATACAGAGGCGTCAGTGGCCATGATTGTGCCGAAGACGGTTTTCGTGCCGCAGCCGAATGTCGACTCTGCTGTTATTCATCTGGCTGTCAGGGAAAAGCCGGCAGTGGATGTCAAGGACGAAGATTTCTTCTTTATGGTCACACGGGCGAGCTTTGCCCAGCGGAGGAAAACAATCCTCAATAACCTTACATCACAGCTTCCGGATGGGAAGAGCAAGAAGGAATGGATTGTGAAGAGTTTAGAGGAAAGCGGAATTGAACCAGGCAGACGGGGAGAAACACTTTCTCTTGAGGAATTTGCAGCATTGAGCAATCATCTTCTGCCCCATTTCAAACAAAGTAAGGAATAAGGACAAGACAAGAGCCCAGCTTCTCGAAAGCTGGGCTTTTCTTTGTTTCACCATAATGTCCTATTGTGCATAGCCTATGAAGAAACCATTGGTTACGATATGGTCACCATAGTGTGGAGTGAGGCTTTCATGGTAAGGATAAATGATATCGTCGGCCGAAAGTCATATGAATGTGATATATATTTCCGTGTGATTGATTTTCGCACCCATCAGGGCAGGGATATCGCTGTTTTATATGGAGAAGACATCCGGCTTGTCGCTGATGCTCCAATCGATGACCTTGAGCCCATAGGAGAGGCGAGGCGGGCAGCGAGGGATAGAAGCACGAATATGCTTGTCGACCAATCTAATCACCTGCTGACCCAGGAATTCGAGCGTATGCGGCATAAGAAGGAATATGAATGTACAGAAGGATACCGGCATCAAGCAGATTATTTTCAAATACCCGGGAAGGTGCTCCATCTAGACGGCGATCCCGCTTATTTAAAAAAATGCTTGGAGCTCTATCAGCAAATTGGTATTCCAGTTCACGGGGTCCATTGCCGGGAGAAGGAGATGCCTTATAAGATAGGGGAATTGCTGGACCGGTATAGACCCGATATTCTGGTAATTACCGGACATGACTCCTATTCCAAAACAAAGGGGACTGTGGACGATATCCGTGCTTACAGGCACTCGAAGGATTTTGTTTTGACCGTTAAAGAGGCACGAAAGAAGGTGCACCACCTTGATCAGCTTGTAATCTTTGCCGGGGCCTGCCAATCGCATTTTGAGTCATTGATTGTCGCTGGGGCAAATTTCGCCAGCTCCCCCACACGTGTGAACATCCATGCTTTAGACCCGGTTTACATTGTGGCAAAGGTCAGTTATACATCCTTCATGGATCAGATCAATGTATGGGATGTCGTACGGAATACACTGACAGGGGAACGCGGCCTTGGAGGAGTTGAATCAAAGGGTGCCTTGCGAATTGGGCTGCCATTTCACCCAAAGGAAGACCAAGTGCCTAAGAATGACGTATAAGGAGAGCCGCCCGAACAAAATGGGGCGGCTTATTTATTTTGCTTGATTTGTTAATAACATACATAAGTGGATGTCGAATAGGGTATGTTAAAAGAGAGAAAAAAAGAGAAATTTTTGGGATAAAAAACGTTGACAAACAAATTTAATCACTGATATAATTTATTATTTTGTTTGACCGTCATTTTAAAATGTGCTATACTAAATCTTAGTGAGGTGGACGAAGCATGCCAAAAAGTTTGACTGATATTAAACAAATTTTGGATTCCCATTTGGGGCAGAAGTTGCTACTCAAGGCGAATGGCGGTAGAAGAAAAACTATCGAACGTTCAGGTGTATTAGCTGAGACTTATCCATCGGTGTTCGTTGTCGAATTGGATCAAGACGAGAACTCCTTTGAGCGAGTTTCCTACAGCTATGCAGACGTATTGACAGAAACAGTGGAATTAACATTTACTGAAGAGACATCAGGAAAAATGGCTTAAACGGCAGTGGACAAGCGTCCACTGCTTTTTTACTATAATTTGGTCAACATAAAGAGAAAGCAGCGGGCAAAAGCTATGAGAGCCGCACCTATTAGAAAGGGGCTGTTCGCTTTGGGCAGAAGAAGAAGTATGATGTCTGAACGATTCAAAGAAGAGCTTGCGAAAGAACTCGGGTTTTGGGATGTTGTGCAGAAAGAAGGCTGGGGAGGCATAAAAGCTTCTGACGCGGGAAATATGGTCAAACGGGCCATACAAATCGCCGAGGAGCAATTAGCTAACCGCTCTTAGGAAATACCTTAATACCTGTTCACTTCTAAAACAAACTCGTTTGGTGCGGTGATGCGAGCCCCTGGGATTTTATGTCCTCAGGGGCTTTGCTTTGCTGGGAAATAAAATTTCGTGCGAATAGTGGCGATTGATGCGATGAAAATGTACAATGTGAGGAGGAAACAAAAGGATAAAGTAGGTGAACATAATGAAATGGATGGAGAAAGCACCTGCTAAGATAAACTTGGCGCTGGATGTTTTATATAAGCGGGAGGACGGTTTTCACGAAGTAGAGATGGTGATGACCAATGTTGATTTGGCTGATCGTATCGAGCTTGCAGAGCGAAGCGGAAATACAATCAGGATTAATTCACATAACCGCTTTGTTCCGGATGATAGCAGGAATTTAGCCTATCAGGCTGCTGACTTGCTTAAGAAACGGTTCTCGATTAATACAGGTGTTGATATAACGATTGATAAGCAGATCCCAGTTGCAGCAGGTCTTGCCGGCGGCAGCAGTGATGCAGCAGCCACACTGAGGGGCTTGAACAAAATGTGGAGTCTCGGATTATCCATGGATGAATTAGCAGAAATCGGTTCAGAAATAGGGTCAGACGTTGCCTTCTGCGTACATGGCGGAACAGCTATTGCGAGAGGGCGCGGGGAAAAGATTGAGCATTTGCCCTCCCCTCCAAGCAGTTGGGTCATTCTAGCGAAGCCGACAATTGGTGTTTCCACAGCTGATGTATACCGAAATCTTAAAGTCGATGAGGTTTGCCATCCCAATATTCCGAGCATGGTACAGGCCATCTATGAACACGATTATGATGGTATGTGCAATAATATGGGGAATGTGCTGGAGAGCGTAACATTAGCGATGTATCCAGAGGTCCGGATGATCAAGGAGCAAATGAGCCGTTTCGGTGCTGATGCTGTATTAATGAGCGGGAGCGGCCCAACCGTGTTTGGCCTTGTTGAGCATGATTCCCGTATGCAGCGGGTTTATAACGGATTAAGAGGATTTTGTGACAATGTCTTTGCTGTACGGCTGTTAGGAAATCGGAATGAGGTTGAATAAACACGTACAATAAGATAGAATTACATTAAAATATTCGTGTATGGAGGGTACTTATGAAATTACGCAGGAGTGAACGCTTGGTAGATATGACTACCTATTTAATGGCTCACCCTTCAACGCTCATACCGCTTTCCTTCTTTTCCGAACAATATCAGTCGGCAAAGTCCTCTATTAGTGAGGATTTAGCGATTATTAAGGAGACCCTTGAGTTAAAGGAAAAAGGAACGATCTTGACGGTTCCTGGTGCAGCAGGCGGTGTGAAGTACATTCCTGGTGCGGGGGTTGAAGAGGCAGCTCACATCATTGGTGAATTATGCGAAATGATGGAAACACCGGAAAGACTTCTTCCAGGCGGCTATCTTTATATGACAGATATATTGGGCCAGCCTCGAATCCTTGATAATGTCGGAAAGCTGATTGCTTCCCGGTACAGTGATCAGGAAATTGATGTCATCATGACAGTTGCCACCAAGGGAATCCCAATCGCTTATGCTGTAGCGCGGTATTTAAATGTGCCTGTCGTAATTGTTCGAAGGGATTCGCTAGTGACGGAAGGGCCGACAATCAGCATTAATTATGTGTCGGGCTCATCAAAACGAATCCAAACAATGGTTCTATCGAAAAGAAGCTTGCCGAAGGAAGCCAATGTCTTGATTGTTGATGACTTTATGAAGGCAGGTGGAACCGTCAACGGGATGGTTAATTTGCTTGAAGAGTTTGAAGCGAAAGTAGCAGGTATTGCTGTACTAGTAGAGGCAGAGCATGCAGAGGAACGCTTGGTTGATGAGTATGTATCATTGATGAAGCTATCGGATGTGAATGTGAAAGAGAAAATGATTAAGGTGAACAAAGGAAACTTTTTTGCCTAATCACCCGGATTCTACTAGATGATAGACCTTTTATAGAGCGATTTTACCAACTATATTCTTCCTAAACTAAATTTTTTATCTATTTTTTGAATATTTTTCAATATAAAAGAAGGAAATTAGATAGTTTTGTGGAAATAGTTAGTAATTCGCTTTTATAAAAGGTGGTGACATTATGGAAGTTACTGACGTAAGATTACGCCGTGTAAACACTGATGGCAGGATGAGAGCAATCGCATCCATCACTTTGGATAATGAATTCGTTGTCCATGACATCCGAGTAATTGATGGCAATAATGGTTTGTTCGTTGCTATGCCAAGTAAACGTACACCAGACGGAGAATTCCGTGATATTGCACACCCAATCAATTCTGGTACACGCGGTAAGATTCAGGAAGCCGTTCTTGCCGAATATCATCGTGTAGGTGATGTTGAAGAGGTTGAATTAGAAGGAGCGGGAGCATCCTAATTAAAGAGAGAGAATAGAAGTACTACATCTAAGAGCCGACCATCTGAGAGGCTCTTTTTTATATCCCCAAAAATCCCCCAGTTTAATCAAATCCCCATTCAAGGAATCCAGAAATAAATTGACAGTTTTGCCCTCCCTTCTTGAAAAGAATAATTAGTTCATGTATAGTCTTAAATGGATAAAAAGGTAAACGGAGGGCTATCATGACGAACCGAAATGCAATCATACTGGCGGCGGGAAAAGGCACTCGAATGAAATCGAGTCTTTATAAAGTATTGCATCCCGTTTGCGGCAAGCCGATGGTAGAGCATGTGATTGACAATGTTTCTTCTATTAAGGCTTCTAAGATCGTAACAATTATTGGCCATGGTGCGGAAGATGTTAAAGAAGTAGTAGGTTCAAAGACAGAATATGCCCTGCAGGCAGAACAATTAGGCACAGCTCATGCTGTTATGCAGGCTAAAGATATATTAGGGAATGAAGAAGGAACAACGCTTGTTATTTGCGGAGATACCCCTCTCATTACCGCAGACACACTGGAAGCATTGCTTGATGTGCATGCAGCACAGAAAGCTAAAGCAACTATTCTTACTGCTCGTACGGCTAACCCTGCCGGCTATGGACGCGTAATCCGAAATGCTGAAGGCTTGGTTGAGAAGATTGTTGAGCATAAAGATGCATCCCCAGAGGAGCTGCTTGTTCAAGAAATCAATACAGGCACTTACTGCTTTGATAATAAATTGCTGTTTGAATGTCTGGAGAATGTTTCAAATGAAAATGCTCAGGGCGAATATTATTTGCCGGATGTCATTGAGATATTGAAGCAGCAGGGAGAGATTGTTTCAGCCTTTGAAACACCGAACTTTGATGAAACATTAGGCATCAATGACCGCGTTGCTCTTTCACAGGCAGAAACGATACTCAAGCGTCGAATCAATGAAGGTCATATGAGAAATGGGGTAACGCTCATTGATCCTGACCATACGTATATCCACCCGGATGTGGTCATTGGCCCGGATACGTATGTTTACCCTGGGACAATGATTAAAGGAAAGACAACAATTGGCAGCGAGTGTCATATCGGTCCGAACACAGAAATCAAGGATTGTGATATTAAAGACCGCACAGTGGTTCGCCAGTCGGTCGCTCATGATAGCCAAATAGGTTCAGATGTCCAAATCGGTCCTTTCTCTCATATTCGTCCGCAATCAGCCATTCATGATGAAGCGAAGATCGGCAACTTCGTAGAGCTGAAGAAGGCGACTCTTGGAAAGGGCAGCAAGGCATCCCATTTAAGTTATTTGGGAGATGCTGAAATTGGCGAGCAGGTAAATGTCGGATGCGGAAGTATTACGGTTAACTATGATGGGAAGAATAAATTCTTAACCAGGATAGAAGATGGAGCGTTCATTGGATGCAATTCCAATTTAGTTGCTCCAGTAACCGTAGGAAAGAGTGCATATGTTGCTGCTGGTTCAACCATTACGAAGGATGTTCCGGGAGAGGCGCTATCCGTTGCGCGTGCACGTCAAGTGAATAAAGAAAACTATGTAAATAAGCTAAATATTAATAAATAGTCTTGGAGGCCCATTATAAAATGTCAAATCGATATTTAGATCCCAATCTAAAAGTATTCTCACTCAATTCCAATCCTCAATTAGCGGAGGAAATTGCAAATGTTATTGGCGTTGAACTTGGGAAATGCACAGTATCACAATTCAGCGATGGTGAAGTGCAAATCAATATTGAAGAAAGTATCCGCGGATGTGATGTATTCGTTATCCAATCCACTAGTGCTCCTGTAAATGAACACTTAATGGAATTACTCATCATGATTGATGCGTTGAAGAGAGCATCTGCTAAAACAATCAATATCGTTATGCCTTATTACGGCTATGCTCGTCAAGATCGTAAAGCTAGAGCTCGTGAGCCAATCACAGCTAAATTGGTAGCCAATTTGCTTGAAACAGCAGGGGCTACACGCGTTATTACACTTGACTTGCACGCGCCGCAAATTCAAGGCTTCTTTGATATTCTAATCGACCACTTAATGGGTGTTCCGATTCTTGCGGACTATTTCCAAGCAAAAGAATTGGATGATATTGTTATCGTATCTCCAGACCACGGCGGTGTAACACGTGCGCGTAAGATGGCAGATCGTCTGAAAGCACCGATTGCCATCATCGACAAACGCCGTCCGCGTCCAAATGTAGCTGAAGTTATGAACATTGTTGGTAATATTGAAGGGAAAACAGCCATTTTGATTGATGATATCATCGATACAGCAGGTACGATTACATTGGCTGCCAATGCTCTTAAAGAAAATGGAGCAAAAGAAGTGTATGCTTGCTGTACACACCCTGTTCTCTCTGGTCCTGCCATCGAGAGAATCCAAAACTCCAACATTAAAGAATTGGTTATTACAAACACAATCGCATTGCCAGAAGAAAAGCAAATTGACAAGATCGTCAATCTATCAGTTGCTTCTCTTATCGGTGAAGCCATCATCCGTGTACACGAAGAACAATCTGTAAGTACACTATTCGATTGATCAACTGAAATGGCAATCTCCATACTATACTAAAGAAGCTGAATGGAACCTCCATTCGGCTTCTTTGCATTCATCTAACAGTCCTTACGTCAGAGCATCCGCTTTTCCTATATGGAAAATGATTTAAGAAATCGCCGCGCTATATGTTTATACCTGTCTTAAAGAGGGGATTAGGTATAGGATACTCGTTCAAATAGAAAAAGGATGGTGTAAGTGGTATGGCAATGACATTACAAGCAACTAAAAGGGAAGAGTTCAAACGTTCCTCATTACGAAAGCTTAGAGAAAACGGAAAATTCCCGGCAGTCGTGTATGGAAATAACAAACCGACTTCACCCATATATGTTGATGAGGGCGAATTCCTGAAGGCTATGAAGGAAAGCGGAAGAAATGGTGTACTAGCACTCGACCTCGGCGGTCAAAAGGAAAGTGTGATGCTGGGTGAATACCAGCAAGACAGCATAAAAGGCCATATGATTCACGCTGATTTCTTGGTTGTCAACATGTCCGAGGAACTCGAAGTAGATGTACGTATTGACCTTGTTGGCGAAGCAGCCGGTGTCAAGGAGGGTGGTGTTATTCAGCAATCCTTGCATGAAGTAACCGTGAGTGCGAAACCGAACGAGATTCCTGCCTCTATTGAATATGACATCTCTAATCTGCAAATTGGTGATACCATCATTGTTGCTGATTTGAATCAGGATGGTGACTATACCATCACACAGGATGAGGATGAAGTAATTGCCTCTATCCTTGCTCCTAGAGTTGAAGCTGAAGCAGATGAAGGAGCTGTAGAAGGGGCCCCAGAAGAGGCGCCTGCTGAATAACGTATCCGATTATTGTAAGTCAACAAACAGGGTTGCCGGGCATGGGTCTGGCAGCCCTTTTTTATCGGCTAATCCTGTTTTCTGTGGAGTGCGCACTAATAAGGCTGTTCATTCCGCAGAAAATAGGGGTAACCTAGAAGGAGTTAGACCTAAAAGGACAGGTTTCTTATAAAAACCAAGCGGTTTAACAAAAATACTTGGTCAAACTCTCCTCAAAACAACATATGTATAGAAAAGATATTCGTAAAACCTAGCGAACAGGCGAACTTTATTTTGCTTAAATCCATAAAAAGTATAAAATATGAAGAGGAAATGAAAAGGGTTTAACCTACAAGGAAGTGTTATACAATGAAATTAATCGTCGGCCTTGGGAATCCAGGGGCAAAATATGAAAGAACACGTCATAATATCGGCTTCATCATTATTGATGCATTGGCTGAGAAATGGAACATCAAATTGAATCAAAGCAAGTATAATGGCTTATACGGAGTAGGCACAGTCGCAGGTGAGAAAGTCGTGCTGCTTAAGCCGTTAACATATATGAACCTCTCAGGTGAGGCTATCGCCCCTTTGGCGAATTTTTACAAAATCGGTCTCGAGGATATTGCCATTATTTATGATGATTTAGATTTACCGAAAGGGAAGATACGGCTGCGACAAAAGGGCAGTGCCGGCGGCCATAACGGTATGAAATCAGCTATCCAGCATCTCGGCGGGGATGGGTTTAACCGGATCCGTGTAGGGATAGGACGGCCGGAGGGAAGAATACCAGTACCTGATTATGTACTGACCAACTTCGGTGAGCAGGAGCAGGCGGTCATGGCTGATGCAATAGGGAAGTCTGTAGAGGCTTGTGAACAATGGCTGAAGGAACCATTCCTCAAGGTGATGAATACGTATAACGGGTAAGCTCGCTTCATATGGCTCGTTCTGAATAAAATCAGGCATAAACGTGAATACTAACAGTATTAGGATGCGGAGGTAAATGAATGGCGCTACACTATTACTGCAGGCATTGCGGGCATGTCTTAGGCAATCTCGAAGAACAGCATAAGGAATATTATCAATCGGTTCTTGAAGTGCTAACAGCCGAGGAAAGAGAAGAGATAATAGGTTATGATGATAATGGAGTTATCCAAATCCGCTCCATCTGTGAATCCTGTCAGGAGGCATTGGAGCAGCAGCCGGATTACCATTTGCTTGATTACCTAATTCAATAAGACAGAGATTTGCTTTGGAAGGCGTACTCCAAAGCGTTTTTCTGTTTCTAAATAAGACCTATACCATCTATCAATCTAACAATATAGAAGACAGTTGAAGGGAGGACAGACAGTTGAAAAGACTACAACAGCTATTATCAACGAATAAAGACATTACCTCTATCCAGGAGGGAATTGAAGCGGGATTGAAGGAGCAGATGATTGCTGGTTTATCGGGCTCAGCACGCTCATTGTTCATGGCCGGATTATATGAGCAAACGAATAGACCGCTGTTGGTTGTGACACCTAATCTTTTGAATGCCCAAAAAATTTACGAGGATTTAACCTCAATATTAGAGAAGGATAAGATCTATCTGTTCCCAGCGAATGAGTTAATTGCTGCGGAACTGAGTATTGCAAGTCCCGAGCTCCGTACACAAAGGATTGAAACCTTAAATTATCTGTCGAACGGACCGAAAGAGGGCATTATTATTGCGCCTATTTCAGGTATCAAAAAATTACTTCCGCCTGCAGAGGTATGGGCCGAAAGTCAATTAGTGCTGAAGGTTGGCAAGGATATAGAGATTGATAAAGCCTTATCCAAGCTTGTGGCGATTGGTTATACAAGAGCAGATATGGTTACTGCACCCGGTGAGTTTTCTCTCAGGGGTGGAATCATGGATATTTTTCCCCTGACAGAGGAGAATCCTATCCGAATAGAATTATTCGATACCGAAATTGATTCGATTCGAACCTTTTCCGTCGAGGACCAGCGTTCATTAGAAAAAGTGAAGGAAGCAACATTAAGCCCTGTTACAGAAACCATTGTGAGTAAGGCAGGGTTGTTTAAGATTGCTGAACGTCTTGAGGAAGGCTTAGAGAACTCCCTCAAAAAAATGAAGGATAAGCAAGCTAAAGAGAATATGCTCATGCAAATTGAACATGAAATCAGCATGCTTAGAAGCGGGGAAACCTTTGAACATATGGCCCAATACCTTTCCCTTGCCTATGATCAGCCGGCTAGTTTGATAGACTATATTCCTGAATCAAGTGTCGTTATTTTTGATGAGGTCTCAAGAATTCAGGAGATGGGTGACCAGCTAGACAAGGAAGAGGCTGAATACTATACGTCCTTGATAGCTGATGGGAAAATCATCCACGACATCATGCTTTCCCACTCGTTATCATCCCTTATGCAGCGCAGGAGGCACCCGTCTGTTTATTTATCCCTCTTCCTCCGTCACGCAGCCAATACGAGCCCGCAAAATATCGTGAATATATCCTGTAAGCCGATGCAGGATTTCCATGGGCAGATGAATGTATTGAAGGCTGAGTTTGACAGATGGAAAAAGGGTAAATATACCGTTATTCTGATGGGAACAGACCCTGAGCGTGTCAAACGAATTGAGCGCATACTTGATGACTATGATATGCAGGCAGATATTGTCAATGACCAGGACGGTATTAAGGATGGCGCCATTCAAATTATGGAGGGCCAATTGCAGACTGGCTTTGAGCTACCGCTGCAGAAAGCAGCCATTGTCACCGAAAAAGAGCTGTTTAATAAACGTACGCGGAAATCAGTAAGAAGGCAGAAGATGACCAATGCCGAGCGAATCAAGAATTATTCCGAGCTGAAGCCTGGAGACTATGTCGTTCACGTGAATCATGGTATTGGGAAGTTCCTTGGAATTGAGACTTTAGTGATAAACGGCATTCATAAGGATTATCTGCATATCCGTTATCAAGGCAATGACAAGCTTTATGTGCCTGTAGACCAGATAGAGCTCATTCAAAAATATGTGGGTTCTGAGGGTAAAGAGCCTAAAATGTACAAGCTCGGAGGCGCTGAATGGAAGCGTGTCAAGAGCAAGGTTCAATCAACTGTTCAGGATATCGCTGATGATTTAATCAAGCTCTATGCTGAAAGGGAAACAGCAAAAGGCTATGGATTTATGCCAGACGGGGAGATGCAGCGGGATTTCGAGGCCTCCTTCCCTTATAAGGAGACAGAGGATCAGCTGCGCTCCATCGTGGAGATCAAGAAAGATATGGAACGAGAACGGCCGATGGATCGCCTTCTTTGCGGTGATGTTGGCTATGGCAAGACTGAGGTCGCTATTCGTGCGGTCTTTAAAGCCATTGCTGATGGCAAACAGGTGGCCTTCCTTGTGCCGACAACGATTCTTGCCCAACAGCATTATGAGACCATGCGGGAGAGATTTCAGGAATTCCCGATTAATATTGGCTTGTTGAGCCGCTTCCGGACGAGGAAGGAGCAGAATGAAACGATAAAGGGGCTGAAGAATGGCACCGTTGATGTTGTAGTTGGTACTCACCGCCTGCTCTCAAAGGATATTGTGTACCATGATCTTGGGCTTTTGGTGGTGGATGAGGAGCAGCGCTTTGGTGTAACCCATAAGGAAAAGATCAAGAGGCTGAAGACGAATGTGGATGTCCTGACCTTGACAGCTACGCCAATTCCAAGGACGCTGCATATGTCTATGCTGGGGGTACGGGATTTGTCTGTTATAGAGACGCCGCCGGAGAATAGGTTCCCAGTTCAGACCTATGTAATGGAATATAATGCTTTGCTCGCTCGAGAGGCCATTGAGCGTGAGCTTGCTCGCGGTGGGCAGGTCTATTACTTATACAATCGTGTAGAGGATATTGAGCGCAAAGCAGAAGAGCTCGCTATGCTTGTTCCAGACGCCCGCATTGTTGTCGCACATGGAAAAATGACGGAAAGTGAGCTTGAATCTGTCATGTACAGCTTCCTTGAAGGGGAGGCAGATGTGTTGGTAAGTACTACCATTATTGAGACGGGTGTAGACATTCCAAATGTGAATACACTCATTGTTTATGATGCTGATAGAATGGGCTTATCCCAGTTATATCAACTGCGAGGAAGGGTTGGAAGATCCAATCGGGTTGCCTATGCGTATTTCACTTACAGACCGGACAAAGTACTTACTGAGGTTGCAGAGAAGCGCTTGCAGGCAATAAAGGAATTTACAGAGTTGGGTTCAGGCTTTAAAATAGCTATGAGGGATTTGACCATTCGGGGTGCTGGTAATCTATTGGGAGCTGAGCAGCATGGCTTTATCGACTCAGTTGGATTTGACCTTTATTCCCAGATGCTTGCAGAAGCAATTCAGGAACGAAAAGGGGACATAAATAAAGATACCCATAATCCAATTGAAATTGACCTTGAAGTTGATGCCTATATTCCAGATGCTTATATAGCTGATGGAAATCAGAAAATTGAAATGTATAAACGTTTCAGAGCGGTTTCAACAGAAGAGGAGCTCGATGAACTCCGAGATGAAATGCTCGATCGTTTTGGAGAATTCCCAGTAGAAGTTACTTACCTTTTCAAAATTGCCGATATGAAAATTCGGGCGATACGCGCAGGCGTAGAATCAATTAAGCAAGTTAAAGATGAAGTAACCATACTCACCTCCGAAAAATCAAGCAAAGAAATAGACGGACATTTATTGTTTAAGGCTGCCTCTAAGTATGGCCGCATGGTTGGCTTAGGTATGGAAGCCAATTGCTTGAAAATGGTTCTGTATGTAAAGAAGGTTCCGGCAGAGGACTGGCTCAATGCTGCCTTTGAGCTGGTTTCCGAGCTCGAGAAGAACAAAAAGGTAAAGGCAGATTAAACGCCTTTACCCTTTAGTGCTTTACAGGAGAAACCCCCATTAAAAAAGAAATAATTTTCTTAGTGTATAGAAGTTACCATTAGAAAAATACTAAGTGCAAGCATCGGCGGCATTTTCGTCAAATGGCAGCAGGACGTGTCGCAAAAAACAAACCCGATGAAAGAGAGGCAACACAGAATGAAAGCAACAGGTATTGTTCGTCGCATTGATGATCTAGGACGCGTTGTTATTCCTAAAGAAATTCGGAGAACACTCCGAATCCGTGAGGGAGATCCTTTGGAAATTTTTGTGGATAGAGACGGAGAAGTAATCCTTAAAAAATATTCTCCAATCAGTGAGCTTGGAGATTTCTCTAAAGAATATGCGGAAGCATTATATGATAGCCTTGGCAACCCAGTATTAATCTGTGACCGTGATACATACATCGCTGTAGCGGGAGGCTCTAAGAAGGAATTCTTGAACAAGGCAATCAGTGATTCTGTTGAAAAAATCATGGAAGATCGCAACTCTGTACTTATCACTCAAAAAGGAACTGTTTCCTTGGTTGATGGCGCAGATGAAGACGTGGCTTCATACACAATCGCTCCTATCGTAGCGAATGGTGATCCAATCGGTGCCGTTGTTATTTTTGCAAAAGAAGCAACTGTTGGTGAAATCGAATTAAAAGCGATTGAAACAGCTGCAAGCTTCCTTGCAAAACAAATGGAACAATAATTAAGATTATTGTATGATGGGCAATCAAAAGATCTGTTTTGAGTAAAACGGGATCTTTTGATTGCCCTTTTTTTATGGATTCATAAAGGTTTAGGTGTATATGGTATAATACATGAAACAGATTAAAGAGGTGTACGTTTGATGGACAGGGAATATGGGGCATCGCGCACGATTGCGCGAGGAGCAGCCGTCTTGGCGGCCGCAGCCATTTTTGTGAAAGTACTGAGCGCGGTTTATCGTGTTCCCTTTCAGAATATTGCTGGTGATGAGGGATTCTATATTTACCAGCAGGTCTATCCAATCTACGGCATTATCGTTGTTCTGGCTACATACGGATTTCCTGCTGGTATCTCAAGTATGCTGGCATCACAGGATTCTGGAGGAAGGGGAGGTCATAAGCAGCTTATAACCGCTTCTCTCCTTTGGATATCCATATTCGGCTTGCTCGGCTTTACTCTCCTTTATATGGGTGCTGAGGAGATTGCTCTTCTCATGAATGATCTTCAGCTCGTCCCCTTGATACAAGTAGTAGCTGTTTCTATGCTTTTACTTCCGTTGATTTCCTGTGTGAGGGGGCTCTATCAATCGAGCGGGAATATGCTGCCTACAGCATACTCGCAAACAATCGAACAAATTGTCAGGGTGTCGGTCATCTTAATTGGCTCCTTTATCTTAATGGAGAGGGGCTTCTCCCTTTATGCAGTTGGTAGAGGAGCTATGATGGGGTCTGTTTATGGAGGTCTTGCAGCAACGGTCATTTTGCTCTACTTTGTCATAAAAGACCGGGATCGGCATTTTCCGCTGCAATGGCCGTCCTATGAGATATTTCTTCAATCTGGGAGGATTCTCCTGTTTCAAGGGCTGGCGTTTTGTCTAAGTAACATGTATATCCTGCTTTTGCAACTCGTAGATTCCTTCCAGCTGTATGCTGCTCTTATCGACCAAGGTATTCTTTCGCAAGATGCCAAGGTGTTAAAAGGTACATATGACAGGGGGCAGCCATTGATCCAAGTTGGGCTGGTCATTACGACCTCTTTGGCTTTATCAATGGTGCCTGTTCTGTCCTCATTGAGAAAACAGAAGGCGGTAGAAGAATTAAAGAGGATGTGCCGGCTTGCAATCAAGGTAAGTGCTGCAATTGGACTTGCAGCAGCAGTTGGGCTTACGGCAATATTAAGCTCGGTGAATGTAATGCTATTTAAGGATGATCAAGGCAGGGATGCGTTAATCATTATTGCCTTCATGATTGTGTTTGCTTCAGTGGCCATCACCTCAGCAACAATTCTGCAGACATTGGGGCGCATAAAGGCCTCTATCATCGTGGTTGGCTTGTCTGTTGGGCTGAAAGCTGTGATGAATCCGCTGTTTATTGCGGATGGAGGCATTGAAGGAGCAGCTTGGTCCAGTTTGGCAGCAACAGCCTTTGGGGCAGCTGCCCTGCTTATCCTGGTTGGCAGGGAGCTATCTGGGGAGATGATAAGCATACGGCAGATGGCGATCACAGCAACAGCCGCACTCGCCATGTTCGGAGCCTTAGCTGGATACACATTCCTCTTCTCTATCATCTTTGAAGGATATTTGGCGTCAAGATGGCTGTCTGCCATTCATGCATTAAGTGCCGTTCTTCTTGGGGTGGTAGTTTATCTCCCAGTTTTGGTTAAAATGAAATTATTCAGCAGGGAAGAGCTATTGTTGATTCCTTTAGGAGACCGGCTGGTCCGGTTGCTGCCGCGTGAGAAAAATTAAGTTAGGAGCACAAGTTTAATGAGTCATCATATTACCATTATTGGTTTGGGAGCGGGAGAGCTTGAACAGCTTCCGCTCGGGATCTACCGGTTGTTAAAGAATACATCCTTATTGTATGTCCGAACAATGGAGCATCCGGTATTGAAGGAGCTTTCTTTAGAGGGACTTTCGATTGAGAGCTTTGATGCTGTCTATGAGAAGCATGACCAATTCGAGGACGTATACGAAGAGATTGCGGAAACGCTATTGCAAAAAGCTTTATCAGAGGATGTCATATATGGGGTTCCGGGTCATCCGTTAATTGCGGAAATGACGGTACAGCTTCTTCTCTCAAAAGGGAGTGAACGGGGGATTGATGTCGTCATCAAGGGAGGACAGAGCTTCCTTGACCCTATGTTTACAGCGATTAAGGTTGACCCAGTAGAGGGCTTCCAGTTTCTTGATGGCACGAGCCTGTCTGTTATAGATCTGAATACGCGTCAGCATATCATCATCAGTCAGGTGTATGATGCTTTTATCGCCTCAGAGGTAAAGCTGACGCTGATGGAACGTTATCCGGATAATCATCAAGTATGCCTTGTAACAGGAGCCGGCATGAGCTCGGAACAGGTAAAATGGCTGCCGCTATATGAATTAGACCGGGAGATGGAGCTGAGCAATCTGACATCAGTCTATGTGTCGCCGTTGTCTGCTCCTGAGCAGCAATTTAAGGAGTTCTGGAAGCTTAGGGAGATCATTGACCGCCTCAGGGCTCCGGATGGCTGTCCATGGGACCGTGCCCAGACACATATTACCTTGAAGAAATATTTAATAGAGGAAGCCTATGAGCTCATAAATGCCATCGACCAGGACGATATAGATAATATCATTGAGGAGCTGGGCGATGTTCTTCTTCAAGTAATGCTCCATGCAAAAATCGGCGAGGATGACGGCTTCTTCTCGATTGATGATGTGATTGAGTCCATCTCTGATAAGATGGTCAGAAGGCATCCGCATGTCTTCGGAGATGCTTCCGCCCATACGCCGGAGGATGTGGAGAAGACATGGCAGGAGGTAAAGAAAACTGAAAAGGATGAGAAGGAGTCCTTGTTTAATGGTTTGAATGAGAGCCTTCCGAAGCTCATGCAGGCAGAGGAGATTCAGAAGCGTGCGTCCAAGGTAGGATTTGACTGGGATGATGTCAGCCCTGCCTGGGAGAAGGTTCTGGAGGAACTGCAAGAGTTCAAGTCAGAGCTTGACCACCCAGAGCGCAATCTGGTTAAAATGGCAGATGAGTTCGGAGATGTCCTTTTTGCCTGTGTTAATGTGGCAAGGCTTGCGGGCATTGACCCTGAGCTTGCCTTGCATGGGACAAATAATAAGTTCCGAAACCGTTTTGAGTTTGTGGAACGCTGTGTAAGGGAATCAGGAAAAGGCTGGTCAGATTTCAGCCTGGCTGAGCTTGACCATTTCTGGGATCAAGCCAAGCAGCAGGGGATATAAAGAGTTAGGAGGAAACAACAATGAGGCTGGATAAATTCTTGAAGGTGTCACGAATCATTAAAAGACGCTCTGTGGCAAAGGAAGTGGCCGACCAAGGGCGTATTAAAATAAATGGAAAAGAATCGAAAGCTTCTGCTGATGTGAAGGTCGGTGATACACTTGAAATTCGCTTTGGCCAAAAGGTCCTTACGGCAAAGGTAGAGAAATTAGTAGAGACAACGAAAAAAGACGAGGCTGCCGGAATGTATTCCATTATCGGTGAGGAGCGGATTACCGAGTAAGAGAAGCTTGGTCTAATTTATCCCGATTTATCATACACTTTTACAAAATGTTTGATAATGGGGGATAAGAATGAGCCAATATTATGAATCAAATCAAGCAGGCAAAAATGCCGCACCTGACCATGATATAAGCATGAAGGGCCGCAAGCTTTTGGATATAACAGGCGTCAAGCAAGTGGAGAGCTTTGATAATGAGGAATTCTTGCTTGAGACTGTTATGGGCTTCTTGGCAGTTAGAGGCCAAAATCTCCAAATGAAGAACCTCGATGTCGATAAGGGAATTGTCTCTATTAAGGGAAAGGTATATGAAATTACCTATCTTGATGAGAACGGCGGGGAGAAAGCTAAAGGGTTCTTTGGCAAGTTGTTCAAATGAGTCTTGATACCCAATTTGTGACGCTCTTGTCCATGATTGCAATGGGCTTGAGCTTTGGGGCGGCCTTTGACACGTATAATCGATTCCTGAAAAGGGCGAAGAGAGCCCTTTGGATCGTGTTCATTCATGATGTCTTATTCTGGTGTATGCAGGCACTGTTGATTTTCTTTGTTCTTTTTAAAGCTAATGCAGGTGAATGGCGCTTCTATATTGTACTGGCTCTCTTGTGCGGCTATTCAGCCTATCAGGCCCTATTCAAAGGGTTATATAAAAAAGTGCTCGAGGGAGCGATTCATCTTGTGCTTGAGACGATTCATTTCTTTGTTCGTTTAGGGGACATGCTGTTGCTCAAGCCAGTGAAGGGAATAATCATGCTATTGGCCGGGACCGTTCTCTTCATCTTGAAAATGGCAGCAAAATTAGCGAATGGAATATTTATGCTTGCTTTGATGATTTTAAAGGCCTTATTATCAATAGTAAGAGTAGTATGCTGGCCGTTGTTCCGTTTGGCCGCAATTATATGGAGAATCATGCCTATGGTCCTGCGCCGGCCGTGTGAAAAGTTTTTTTCAAAAATGGCAGGGATTATCGCGGGTATGAAGAATAGTATCATTGTATTCTATGATAGGTGGATAAACAGGTCATCTGAATGAAGGAGGACAAGGAAATGGGTGCGCTTGATAAGAAAAAGAAAAATATCTCTCAAATCGACTCACCATATGTTCAATATCAAGAGAAACGGACCCAGTCCTTTGAGCGGAAGAGATTGGGACTGGCAAGAAGACTGATGTTCTTCATGCTTTTTGCCGTTATTTCAACCGGCATTGTTTTGGCTACGCTCTATTCTCAGAAATCTGCCCTGAAGGACAAAGAGGCCCAAAAGCAAGAGCTTAAGGAGCAATTATCCAGTTTGCAGAAGGAAGAGGAACAATTGAAGGAAGAAATCATAAGGCTGAATGATGATGAATACATCGCGAAGCTTGCCCGTAAGGAGTATTTCCTTTCGGATGACGGTGAGATTATTTTCAACCTTCCAGAATAATGAAGGGTCACGAAATTACCCTCACGTTGACACGAATTTTTTACAGGGATTATAATATATAGGGAAGTATTTCTATACTCTATTATTTTTTTAATTTCTTAAGGAGGAGCATTTTTTTTATGTCAATCGAAGTAGGCAGCAAGTTACAAGGTAAGGTAACAGGAATTACCCATTTCGGAGCGTTTGTTGAGCTGCCCGAAGGTTCAACAGGATTAGTCCACATTAGTGAAGTGGCTGATAACTATGTTAAAGATATCAACGATCACCTTAAAGTGGGTGACCAAGTTGAAGTAAAAGTCATCAACGTCGAAAAGGACGGAAAAATTGGTCTATCCATCAAGAAGGCTGTTGAGAAGAAAGAAAGCGAAGCACCATCTTCTTATCAGCAACGTCCAAGAAGAAACAACGACTTCCGTGGCGGACGCGGTGATAACCGCGGTGGAAGAGGAAATGATTCTAGACCGCCACGCGAGAATTTTGAACAAAAAATGGCCCGCTTCTTAAAAGATAGTGAAGAGCGTATGTCATCTCTTAAACGGAATACAGAATCCAAACGAGGTGGCAGAGGAGGAAGACGCGGCTAAACCTTGCTGCTGAAACAAACTGGCAATTTTATATAACAGACCGGCTGATTAGCCGGTCTGTTTTTGTATACACAGGAGATTTGGTGAAAGGCGCACAAAAAAGCCGAGGAACGCATTCCTCGGCTTTTATCTATATAAAAATGACCCCTACGGGATTCGAACCCGTGTTACCGCCGTGAAAGGGCGGTGTCTTAACCGCTTGACCAAGGGGCCATATATAAAAAATTGGTAGCGGCGGAGGGGATCGAACCCCCGACCTTACGGGTATGAACCGTACGCTCTAGCCAGCTGAGCTACACCGCCATATTTTTAAACACAAAAAGTATCTTACAATCTTCCTGTCTCTTTGTCAACGATTTAAAAATTATCCGCAATTATCAGATTATTACAGTTAAATTAATGGCAAATTCTTGCCTGTTCCCTTCATTCTTACACATCTTTCAAGCAAAAGATGATCATTGCCCGTCAACGGCACATGCTTTATGTTTGGTTTTGCCCATTCGCAAGGAATGCCGTCGAAGACTTTTTCTCTCTCCATCCTTCAATATGACAAATTAATGAGCTTGTCCACTCTATAATGAGAGACATCACTAGTTAGGGGAGTGAAACAATGAGTAAAGTAGAAAACAATCAAATGCTTGGATCAGTAACAGATGTTCAATATAATCCTGAGAAGTGGAATCCGGTTAATCTTATTGGCAAATATACGGCCAAAGTTGAAGATATATTCATTAGACAGGGGTATATACTCGTTGTTCTGGGCTTCCTGCTGGGGAGGGCGCTCATTCTCTCTCAGCTTACCCCATTCTCACTGCCGTTCTTTGCGGCGGTTTACATGATGAAAAGAGAGCGATCACCGCTTGTGATGGTGTCGGCCATCGGAGGAGCATTAACGGTATCCTGGACAGCTGGATTAAGCCTGTTCGCCTCCTGTGCTTTATTTCTCCTTCTTTATAAGCTGCGTCAGCCCTCGGTGGAGAACCAATTTAAACTGGTCGGCGTTTATGTCCTCATAGCCCTCGGCATCTCAAGTGCGACAGAACGGTATTTAAAATATATGAAGTTTGAAATCTACGACGCCATGATGGTTGGAGTAGAGGCAGGACTTGCACTGATCTTAACGTTAATCTTTATTCAATGTATACCCTTGATTTCCGTTCATAAGAGACCGCAATCCTTAAAAACGGAGGAAGTGATCAGCCTGATTATCATGCTGGCCTCCGTTATGACGGGAACGATTGGGTGGGCAATCTATGATGTGTCACTTGATCATATTCTGAGCCGGTATCTCGTCTTATTGTTTGCTGTCTCTGGCGGGGCATCCATAGGGTCGACTGTCGGCGTCGTGACTGGGCTTATCTTCAGTCTGGCTAATTTGTCTAGTCTATTTCAGATGAGTCTGCTCGCCTTTTCCGGACTTCTGGGAGGCTTATTAAAGGAAGGGAGAAAAATCGGCGTATCCTTAGGACTAATCATTGCGACGCTGCTGATAGGCCTATATGGTGAGGGCTCGCAAAACATATCCATAACCCTATATGAATCACTCATTGCTATTAGTTTATTTCTGCTTACCCCTGCCTCTATTATTGAGCGGGTCGCAAAGCATATACCCGGAACGGTCGAGCATGCCAATGAGCAGCAGCAATATGTCAGGAAGGTGCGAGATGTGACTGCCCAGCGGGTGAATCAGTTTTCATCCGTGTTTCTTGCATTATCTAATAGCTTCTCGAAAATGGAGGCGGAGACAACAAAAGAGGAGGATAGGGAGCGCGATATGGACTACTTCCTCAGCAATGTCACAGAAAAGACATGCCAAACATGCTTTAAGAAGGATTATTGCTGGGCGAAGAATTTCGATTACACATATGGGATGATGAGTGATTTAGTCCAAGATCTTGAAGAAGAGCCGGCTCAAGTCTCGCAGCAGACGGCGCGGGAATGGAAGAAGTTCTGCACGCGGTATGACAAGGTGACAGAAGCGATGCTTCAGGAGATATCCTATTTCAATGCCAATCAGAAGCTGAAGAAGCAGGTGAAGGAGAGCAGGAGGCTGGTTGCAGATCAGCTTCAAGGTGTTTCGAAGGTAATGGAGGACTTCGCTAAGGAAATTACTAAGGAACGCGAGAATCTTCATATCCATGAGGAGCAATTAATGGACTCCATTCGATCATTCGGATTGGACATCCACCAAATGGAAATTTATTCTCTTGAACAGGGGAATATTGACATAGATATGCAGCTCAGTGATAACAAAGGAAGTGAAGTGGGAGAGAAACTGATTGCACCGATGCTATCCGACATATTGGGCGAACATATTATTATGCATAAGGAGGAAAAGGGGCCTTTCCAAAGAGGGATTTGCCGGCTGACTTTCCGTTCGGCAAAACGATATGCAGTTGTGACAGGAGTGGCTCACGCGGCAAAAGGAGGCGGGCTCGTATCCGGAGACAGCTATAAAATGATTGATATTGGAAAAGGGAAATATGCCATTGCCATAAGTGACGGCATGGGTAATGGCCAGAGGGCACATAATGAGAGTACGGAAACCCTGCAGCTTTTACAAACCATTCTTGAATCAGGCATTGAAGAAAAGGTGGCGATTAAATCCATCAATTCCATCCTTTCATTACGGACGACAGATGAAATCTTCTCGACGCTGGATTTGGCCATGATTGATTTGCAGGATGCAAATATTAAATTTCTAAAGGTCGGTTCCACGCCGAGTTTCATTAAACGAGGACAGCAAGTGACGAAAATACAATCGAATAATTTGCCGATAGGCATTATTAAAGAATTTGACGTAGATGTCGTGAATGAACAGCTGAAGGCAGGCGATCTGCTTGTCATGATGAGTGATGGTATTTTCGAAGGGCCGAAGCATGTAGAGAATTACGAAGCATGGATGAACAGGAAAATACGAGAAATCAAGACAGAGGACCCTCAAGAGGTGGCAGACATTATATTGGAGGAGGTTATTCGAACAAGCTCTGGCCGAATAGAGGATGATATGACAATTGTTGTTGCCCAAATAAAGCATAATATACCGAAGTGGTCCAGCATCCCTATGGGAATGCGGAGAAAAAAGGCGCAATAGTCCCTGAAAATCCCTTCAAAGACCGTATAAAGCGCCATTTAATAGGCGAAGATGATGATAACATACGAGTATTGGAGGGTAATGGGATGAAGACAGGTACAGTGAAGCAGATTCTCCTGCTGACGGATGGCTGCTCTAATCAGGGGGAGAATCCAGCGGCCATGGCAGCTTTGGCACGGGAGGAAGGATTGGTTGTCAATGTGATTGGTGTGATGAGCAAGGATATCATTGATGAACGGGCGATGGGTGAAATTGAACAGATTGCCATTGCCGGCGGCGGAATTCATCAAATTGTCTATGCTGAACAGCTATCTCAAACCGTGCAAATGGTCACAAGGAAAGCTATGAATGAAACCATTCAGGGGGTAGTCAATAAAGAGCTTCAGCAGATTCTTGGGAATCAGGTAACGCTAGAGGAGCTGCCTCCTGAAAAGCGGGGAGAAATCATGGAGGTTGTTGAGGACCTTGGTGAAACAGTAAGAATGGAAGTTCTTGTTCTGGTTGATACGAGCGCAAGCATGAAGCATAAGCTTCCCACGGTCAAGGAAGCGCTGATTGACCTATCGATCAGTCTAAATGCCCGGAGCGGCGATAATCAGTTTGCCGTTTACATATTTCCCGGGAAAAGGGCAGAAGCGGAATTAGTGCTTGATTGGTCACCAAGAGTAGAATCACTATCCAAGATATTCGAAAAGCTAACAACAGGCGGAATCACACCGACCGGCCCTGCTATTAGGGAAGCAATTAGGCACTTTAAAGACAAATCATCTTTAAGGAGATTGGTGAACGAAGATGACGAGTCATACCGCGAAGAGACCATGTAGTTTCCAGATAGGGACTTTCATGACGGGCAAATGGCACCATAACCGCTACGAGTTGCGAAAGGAATTAGGATATGGGGCCAATGGAATTGTTTACCTGGCCCAATCTGTGCGAGGAACTGTCGCAGTAAAGTTCAGTGATAACAATGCCACGATTGCCTCTGAAGTGAATGTATTAAAATCATTTGCAAAGGCCCAAGGGGATTCCCTCGGGCCTTCTTTAATAGATGTAGATGACTATGTAGTAAATGGCAAGATCTATCCTTTTTATGCGATGGAATTTATACAAGGGGATTCCCTCCTGGCATTCCTGAGAAAGCGGGGGAATGAATGGCTGAATGTCCTCTCCTTGCAGCTGCTTACCCAGCTGGAGAAATTGCATCAGCTAGGGTGGGTCTTTGGTGACTTGAAGCCGGAGAATCTGATTATTCAATGGCCCGAACAAAGAATCCGCTTTATTGATGTCGGCGGAACAACTCAGCAGGGCAGAGCAATTAAGGAATATACGGAATACTTTGATCGAGGATATTGGGGTCTTGGCGGAAGAAGGGCTGATCCGTCCTATGATTTATTCTCCTTAGCCATGATTATGATGACTGCAGCTTACGGAGGAAGAGTGCCAAAGAGAGAGGGCGGTCTAAAGGAGCTTCGCGAGAGAGTCAAGGACAAGAAAGAGCTCGCTGTAATCGAGCCTGTTCTCATGAAGGCATTTGCTGGCAAGTATGCGAGTGCTGGAGAGATGAAACGAGAGTTGGCAGCATATATGCAACGCCAGTCAAATAGGAGAAAGCATAGCGCGGTACAAACGAGCCGTATGCAAATGAGAAATGCTAAAGGCAAGAGTGGTCGTCGTAAGGGTGGGCGAATAGCAGAGACCTTGTTTCTCATTCTTCTTGTCACACTGTTATACGCAATCTATATGTTGGGGCTTGTTGTATAAGTTTATTATTTAAACAAATAATAAAGTGGAGTTTCTTGCCTGTTCATAAAGGAAAGTTTTTGGCAGCGTCCATACAAGAATGGTACGATAGTACATATTGAATTGATAAGGCAGGAAGGGATTACGCATGTTAGAGAAGCAGGTTACTGCTTTTATAAAGCAAAAACGGTTAATAGACCCCGGTGATTCGTGCTTAGTTGGGGTTTCAGGCGGTCCGGACTCGATTGCTTTATTGGCTTATATGAAGGAACTCATCCCGGAATATGGACTGACGATTATGGTTGCCCATGTTGATCATATGTTCAGGGGAGAGGAATCTTATAAAGACTACCAATATGTCGAGGAGATGTGTGCCAAATGGAATCTGCCCTTTAAAGGGACGAGAGTCAATGTACCGGATTATATTAAGCAGACAGGAAAAAATCCCCAACAGGCATCTCGGGATTGTCGATACGCGCATTATAAAGCTATAATGAAGGAATATTCGGTGAAAAAGCTTGTTCTGGCGCATCATCTAGACGACCAGGCCGAAACGGTCCTGATGAATTTAATCAGGGGGAGTACAGGTAAAGCGAGAATGGGGATACCTGTAAAAAGGTCTTTTGCCGGAGGAGAAATTATCCGGCCGTTCCTTGCTGTGACAAGACAGGAAATCATGGATTATTGTGAACGAATGAACCTGAATCCCCGTTTTGACCCAAGCAATGAAAAGGATCTATATACAAGGAACCGGTTCCGCAAATACATATTGCCACTCATTAAGCAGGAAAATGAACAGGCATTGAATCATATTCAACGTTTCTCTGAGGAAGTGGAGCAGGATGAGGATTATCTTCAAAGCCTTGCCCAGGAGAGATTTGAATCCCTTGGTATAGAGCGGGATAAGGACAAATGGATTGTCGAAATCCCCCGTCTTTCAGCAGTGCCAAAACCTTTACAAAGAAGGGTGATTCAACTAATATTAAACTATCTTTATCAAGTGAAACCTTATATGTTTTCATCCGTACATATAGATAGTATTCAATCCTTGCTTGTGGAATCTCATCCTTCCATCTCCTTGCAGTTGCCTCATGGCCTTCGAGTGACAAAGGCCTACGAACGGTTGCTTTTCCATTTTGGCGAGCTGCCCGTTTCGACCTTTTCCAATGAACTTTGTATACCTGGGCTGACGACGCTAGAGAATGGTTATGTGATTGAAACAGCATTATGGGACGGAGCTGCTGAAGAAATGCTTCAAGAATCAGCAGATGCCTGTACCATAACGATTGCGAAGGAAAGACTGCCCTTGCTTGTACGGAACAGGCGTGATGGAGACCGCTATCAGCCGAAGGGATTTGCAGGACATAAGAAGCTGAAGAAGCTTTTTGTCGAACGCAGAATTCCCATCCATTTACGTGATTCATGGCCGATTGTCACCGATAAGAACGGAGTCATCGTCTGGATACCGGGCTTGCAGCAGGTAAGTGCCGAATATTCGCCGAATGCTATAAATATCATGGTAAAGTATACTGAATTAAGCTCTTCTAGGAGGACAACTGAATGACAATCCACAATGACATAGAAAAGGTACTGATTTCCGAGGAGGAGATCCAAGGGAAAATCAAAGAGTTGGGCGCAATGCTCACAGAAGAATATAAGGATAAGAATCCGCTTGTAATCGGCGTGTTAAAAGGCGCAATGCCATTTATGACAGATTTGCTGAAGCATGTGGATAGCTATCTGGAAATGGACTTCATGGATGTTTCCAGCTATGGAAACTCAACTGTTTCATCCGGTGAGGTTAAGATTATCAAGGATTTAAATACATCTGTTGAAGGCCGTGACCTTCTTATTATTGAAGATATTATTGACAGCGGTTTGACCTTATCCTATTTAGTGGACTTATTCCGCTACCGTAAGGCTAAATCAATCAAGCTTGTTACTTTGCTTGATAAGCCGTCCGGCCGTAAAGCTGACATCACAGCAGATTATGCATGCTTCGATGTGCCGAATGAATTCGTTGTCGGCTATGGATTGGATTACATCGAGAAATATCGTAACCTTCCATATGTTGGAGTGCTTAAAAGAGAAGTTTATGAAGCATAAATTTAGGGATATAAATGATTAGAACACGTTTTATTTCAGCAAAATAGACGGGTCTATTATATTTATATAAAATAAATAAGTACCTAAATGCACTATAGCCAAATACTATTTAGTTTCCTTTGGGAGGAGGTTAGGGATGAACCGTATATTTAAAAATACCATATTTTACTTACTTATTTTTGTGGCGATCATAGGTGTCGTGAGTGTGTTTAACCAGAACTCCGAGCCTACCACACAAATGTCAAATACTGAGTTCATAAACAAACTCGAAGCTGGTGAGATCAAATCTGCCGACTTGCAGGTGGAAAATGGTGTATATGCAGTAACAGGCCAAGAAAAAGGCGCTAAGGAAGATGAGTTTTATGTAACATACATTCTTTCAGAGCAGGCAGGGAAAGTCACTGATCTGATTGATGACCAAGACATCGCTACTAATGTAAAAGGTGCCGAACAAACAAGCGCATGGGTAACATTCCTTACTTCCATGATTCCGTTTGTTATCATCTTGCTGCTATTCTTCTTCTTGTTGAATAATGCACAAGGCGGCGGAAGCCGAGTAATGAACTTCGGCAAAAGCAAAGCTAAGCTGTACAGCGAAGAAAAGAAAAAGGTTCGTTTCAAAGATGTGGCAGGAGCAGACGAAGAGAAGCAGGAGCTTGTCGAAGTCGTTGAGTTCTTGAAAGACCCTCGTAAATTCGCAGAGCTCGGTGCCAGAATTCCGAAGGGTGTCCTGTTAGTTGGACCTCCAGGGACTGGTAAAACCTTGCTTGCACGTGCAGTGGCTGGAGAAGCCGGCGTGCCGTTCTTCTCTATCAGTGGTTCTGACTTCGTTGAGATGTTCGTCGGTGTCGGTGCATCACGTGTTCGTGATTTGTTTGAAAATGCAAAGAAAAATGCTCCATGTATCATCTTCATTGATGAGATTGATGCAGTTGGACGCCAGCGTGGCGCAGGTCTTGGCGGCGGACATGATGAACGTGAGCAGACCTTGAACCAATTGCTAGTTGAAATGGATGGCTTCGGTGCTAATGAAGGCATCATCATCATCGCTGCGACTAACCGTCCAGACATCCTTGACCCGGCGTTATTGCGTCCAGGACGTTTCGACCGTCAAATCACGGTTGACCGCCCAGACCTAAACGGAAGGGAAGCAGTCCTTCGTGTTCATGCACAGGGCAAACCGCTTGCTGAGGATGTTGATCTTAAAGCGATTGCAATGAGAACACCTGGTTTCTCAGGAGCAGACCTTGAGAACTTGTTAAATGAGGCGGCGCTTGTTGCTGCCAGACAAGATAAGAAAGAAGTAGACATGAGCGATATCGATGAGGCAACTGACCGTGTTATTGCCGGTCCTGCTAAGAAGAGCCGTGTTATTTCCAAGAAGGAAAGAAACATCGTTGCCTTCCATGAATCCGGGCATACGGTTATCGGCCTTGTATTAGATGAAGCTGATATGGTTCATAAAGTGACAATCGTACCGCGCGGTCAAGCCGGCGGATATGCTGTTATGCTTCCTCGTGAAGACCGTTACTTCATGACGAAACCAGAGCTTTACGACAAGATTACCGGCCTATTAGGCGGACGTGTCGCAGAAGAAATCGTGTTCGGTGAAGTAAGTACAGGCGCTCACAATGACTTCCAGCGTGCAACAGGCATCGCTAGAAAGATGGTCACTGAATACGGCATGAGTGATAGACTCGGACCAATGCAGTTCGGTCATACACAAGGTCAAGTATTCCTTGGACGTGACATCAATAATGAACAAAATTACTCTGATAAGATTGCTTATGAGATTGATACAGAAATCCAAAACATCATCAAGACATGTTATGAGCGTGCCAAAACAATCCTTACTGAAAACCGCAGCAAGCTTGATTTAATCGCTAATACATTGCTTGAAGTAGAAACATTGGATGCAGAGCAAATTCGTCACTTAGCGGATTACGGTAAACTGCCTGAACGCAAGAAGGCGAATGGCGATGTAAAGGTGAACCTTTCCTCTAAGGAAAAATCACCTGTTGTCCATGAAGATATGACGAAAGAAGATGAGACGATCGCTGAGGGCAGGAAAGATGTACCTACTCCTCCAGACATGGAGACAGATGATCGCAATAAGCTATAAGAAAGAAGTGCCCCTTCATTGGGGCGCTTTTTTATTGCGCATGTTAAAATAAGGACATTCTAAGATAAGGTGAGGATAACAGATGCTGCTCGTTTTAGAAGTGGGGAATTCGAATATCTTGATAGGGGTTTATGAGGATGATTATTTGCGTTACCACTGGAGAATTGAAACGAATCAACGAAAAACCGAGGATGAGTACGGCCTAATTTTCTCTCAGTTATTTAGTCATTCGGGTGTCTCGGCTGAACAAATTGAAGGAATTATTATGTCCTCCGTTGTACCGCCGATTATGCCTGCCCTTATCAAGATGTGCTCAAAGTATTTTCATTTGGAACCGCTTGTGGTGGGACCGGGAATTAAGACAGGTCTTCATATTAAGTACGAAAATCCCCGTGAAGTCGGGAGTGATCGAATCGTCAATGCGGTGGCTGCCATAGAAGAATACGGGGCGCCAATCATCATTGTGGATTTTGGGACGGCAACCACGTATTGTTATGTTAATGAGCATCAACAATATATGGGTGGAGCCATTGCGCCTGGTATTGAAATCTCAATGGAAGCCCTTTTTGAGAGAGCCTCCAAATTGCCAAGGGTTGAAATCTTACGACCTGAAGGCATAATAGGGAAGACGACAGTTTCGGCCATGCAGGCAGGGATCTTGTATGGAGTCATCGGTCAGGTTGAGGGAATTGTCAACCGTATAAAGAAACAAAGTAAACAGCAACCTAAGGTTATTGCAACAGGAGTATGGGCAGATCTCATTGCCGGTGAGACAACAGTCATCGATGAGGTGGCGCCGTTCCTGACTTTGAAGGGGCTGCAAATCATATATAAGAAGAATCGGCCGTAGAGCCATTCTCTCGGAAAGCTAGGAAGGAGCTTAACATGAACGATTATTTAGTAAGAGCATTGGCCTATGAAGGGCAAGTAAGGGCATATGCCGTATCAACAACAGAAACAGTAGGAGAGGCGCAAAGACGCCATGATACATGGAGAACAGCATCTGCCGCCCTGGGAAGAGCGATGACTGCTGGTGTCATGATGGGGGCCATGCAAAAGGGTGACGCAAAGATTACGATCAGCATTGAGGGGAATGGACCGCTCGGCCCGATTATCGTGGATGCCAATGCAAATGGGGAAGTGCGCGGTTATGTCACAAATCCGCATGTTGATTTCGCATCTCGTGAAGGCGGGAAGCTTGATGTCCGCCGTGCAGTAGGTACAGAGGGAACGTTATCTGTCGTTAAGGATGTAGGGATGAAGGATAATTTCTCCGGAAGAGTACCTTTAGTCTCTGGTGAACTAGGCGAAGATTTCACCTACTATTTCGCCCTTTCTGAACAAACACCAAGCTCAGTTGGTGTTGGGGTTCTTGTAAATGGGGATGATACGATTGCCGTTGCAGGAGGATTCATTATCCAGCTGCTTCCGAATACAGATGATGCCGTGATTACGCAAATAGAGAATTCCTTAAATAATATGCCGTATATCTCTGAAATGCTGAAGGACGGGTTAAAGCCTGAGGAGATTCTCTATCGTATTCTTGGAGAGGAAAACGTGAAAGTATTGGATACGATGCCAATCAAGTTTGAGTGCCAATGCTCAAAAGACCGATACAGCAGGGCTATTATTGGACTCGGTAAAGAGGAAATTCAAGATATGATTGATACAGAGGGCGGCATAGAAGCTCAATGTCATTTCTGTAATGAAACATATGCCTTCACCACAGAAGAACTAGAAGAACTGAAAAAAGAAGCAAAGTAAGCTATTGGGGGAGTTGCTTTGTCTGTTAAACAGTGCTGGGCAATCATCGCAGGATTGATTTTGCTCAATATCTCGACGGTTCTATATTTTCTTTATGGCGGAACATCGAAGAATAACCTAGATGATACAGTAGCATCGGTAGGAGATGTGAATATTCAAAGAGCCGAATTGGCGGATAAGCTAGACCTATCCTATGGTCGTGAAACCTTGAGGAAAATGGTCAATGATGAGGTCATCCGCCAAATGGCTGATAAGAATGGTTTGTCTGTTACAAAAGAGGAAGTGGAGATGGAACGGCGCCTTCATCAATCGACCTATGGATATGGAAAAGAAGAAGGACGGGATGAGAAAAAGCTGATGGAGCAACTCAAGCTCTCTATTCTCTTTGAGAAAATCCTTACGAAGGATGTCCAAGTCGCCGCTGAGGAAATAGAGAGGTATTTGGATGAAAACAATAGCCTCTTCAATAAGCCGGATCTATACCATGTATCTCATATCATCGTTGAGAAGAAATCGGATGCAGAGAACATTATTAAGGATTTAAAGGCTGGGGCTGATTTTTCGGCCTTGGCTATGGAATATTCCCCGTCCGATCCAGAATACGATTTAGGGATGCTTTCTTTAGAGACAGATACCATACCAACAAGCTATAAAGTCTCCTTGAAGAATTTAAAGGCAGGTCAATGGAGTGAGCCTCATGAAGTAGATGAAGGCTACGCTGTTTTGTATGTTGAGGAGTTCATGGAAGGAAAGACATATACGGCAGAGCAGCTTGAGCCATATGTCAAACGGCGTATTGCCATGGAGCAGCTTGATGCGGTTGCTGCCGTCGATCTTTTTTGGGATGAAGTCGGGGTCAAATGGGTATATGAGCAATAGGATGATAGAACCAGAAAATGGTGTAAATGATGGTTGGCCCAGTGAATATTAGTTGACAGATAGGAAAAAAATAGCTAAATTGTATATAAAACATATGAAAATACTATGGATTAGGGGTGGATGAAGTGAGTAAGATAGCAAATAATGTGTCAGAGTTGATTGGGAACACACCAGTCGTGAAGTTGAACAAGATTGTAGAGGATGGTTCTGCTGAGGTTTATTTGAAACTAGAATACATGAATCCGGGCAGCAGCGTGAAAGACCGTATTGCTTTAGCTATGATTAATGATGCTGAAGAGAAGGGTCTATTGAAGCCTGATACGACAATTATTGAGCCGACAAGCGGGAATACAGGAATCGGTCTTGCATGGGTTGCGGCTGCAAAAGGCTATAAAGCCATTCTAGTCATGCCTGACACAATGAGCATTGAACGCCGTAATTTGCTGAAAGCTTATGGTGCTCAACTCATCCTGACTCCTGGTAAAGAAGGGATGAAGGGTGCCATCGCGAAAGCAACTGAGCTAGCTGAGCAAAATGGCTATTTCATGCCACAGCAATTCCAAAATGAAGCAAACCCAGAGGTTCACCGTCAAACAACAGGTAAAGAAATCGTTGAGCAAATGGGTGACCAGCTTGATGCCTTCATTTCAGGTATTGGTACAGGCGGAACAATTTCCGGTGCAGGTTCCGTACTTCGTGAAGCCTATAAAGATATCAAAATTGTCGCTGTCGAGCCGGCGGATTCTCCCGTATTATCCGGAGGATCACCAGGACCGCACAAAATTCAAGGAATTGGTGCAGGATTCGTTCCTGATACATTAAATACAGAAATCTATGATGAAATCATCAAAGTGGCAAATGAAGAAGCGTTCGAACAAGCAAGAAGAGCTGCGAAAGAGGAAGGTATCCTAGGAGGAATCTCTGCTGGGGCTGCTATCCATGCTGCGCTTCAGGTTGCGAAGAAACTTGGGGAAGGCAAAAAAGTTCTGGCGATCATTCCGGATAACGGAGAACGCTACTTGAGCACACCTCTTTATAACTTTGAAGATTAATAGAGATGAACGAAAAGAGGCGAAAGCCTCTTTTTTTTATTCACAACATTTCCATTCATGCCCATGAGTTATGGTATAGTGTTTTCCATAGAAGAAGTGTTAAGGGCATCTTAATAAAAGGAGTATTGGTAAATGGTGAATGTAATAGAATGCGGACCATATAAACTCGAGATGAGCGGCCGGACGCTCATCATGGGAATCCTAAATATGACCCCTGATTCCTTCTCTGATGGAGGAAGGTATAATGCGGTTGATACAGCGCTTGAGCGGGCGCGCCAGCTCATCCAAGACGGCGCAGACATCATTGATGTCGGGGGTGAGTCAACTCGTCCAGGATATGAGCAGATTTCGTCTGAGGAGGAAATTGAGCGGGTAGTTCCAATCATTGAGTGTTTGGCTCAGGAGGTGAATGTACCGATCTCCATTGATACGTACAAAGCTGATGTAGCCAGAGCCGCATTAAAAGCAGGTGCTCATATTATAAATGATATTTGGGGGGCAAAGGCTGACCCGGATATGGCGAAGGTAGCAGCAGATACAGGTGTTCCAATCATTCTCATGCATAATCGTGAAGCAAAGCCCTATCAGGATTTTATGCGAGATGCATTAAATGATTTATATGAGAGCATTCAGCTGGTGAAGGGAGCAGGCGTAAAGGATGAACAAATTATCCTTGACCCAGGCATTGGTTTTGCTAAGACTCTTGAAGAGAACCTGCTGATGATGAGAAACCTCCGTATCATTACAAGTCTCGGTTACCCAGTTTTACTTGGTACCTCCCGTAAATCAATGATTGGCCATACATTGCAATTGCCAGTTGAGGAGCGCGTTGAGGGAACTATTGCGAGTGTTTGTCTTGGAATTCAGCAAGGGTGCAGCATCATGCGTGTGCATGATGTGAAGGAGAATGCACGCGCAGCGAGGATGATGGATGCAATGTTAGGGAAGGTGAAGGTAAATGGATAAAATAATTCTTGAAAAGATGGAATTTTATGGATACCATGGTGTTTATCCAGAGGAAAATAAATTAGGCCAGCGCTATCGTGTTGATCTTACTGCTTACTTAGATCTTAAGCCGGCAGGACAGACAGATGATTTGAATAAATCGGTTAATTATGCTGAAATATACACGTTATGCAAAGAAATCGTAGAGGGCGAGCGCTTTGATTTAATCGAGGCGGTAGCTGAAAGAATTGCAGCTGGAGTGTTGACGCAGCATGAAATAATTCAAGCGTGTACTGTCAGAGTAATCAAGCCTGACCCTCCGATTCCCGGTCATTATCAATCAGTGGCTGTGGAAATTGAGAGAAAGCGTGAGTCAGCATGAATAGCGCCTATATCGGATTAGGTACGAATCTGGGGGATCGGGAAAGCTATTTAATGAACGCTATTGAAGAGCTATCCAGCCATCCCTCCAATCGGATTACGGCTGTATCCTCCATTTATGAGACCGATCCTTGGGGATATGAAGAACAAGGTAAATTCTTGAATATGGTTATTTGCCTTCAAACAGAGTTATCACCGCAAGACCTACTCGCATGCTGTATGTATGTTGAGAAGAAACTTGGCAGAAAACGGGAAATCAGATGGGGTCCAAGAACGATAGACCTTGACATTTTACTATATAATCAAGAGAATATTGTCACGGAAAACTTGATTATCCCGCACCCGCGAATTATGGAAAGAGCCTTTGTTGCCATTCCGCTCGTGGAACTTGATAAGGACATCACTCTGCCAAATATGGACAAACCGGTAAGGGAAGTCATGGACGATATCCCCGACAAAAAAGGGGTTCGAGTATGGAAGCAGAAAGATGGGGAAGGCGCATTCGGGCTTTCCGGAAATTAAAAGGTTTTACGCAAGAAGAATTCGCTAGGGAGCTTGGTGTATCCGTCTCCATGCTTGGGGAAGTGGAACGGGGAAACAGGAACCCGACAACAACCTTCTTGACGGATGTGGCGGAGCAGCTGGGGATTACGATGGAGGAATTGAAGCCTCCTGTTAAATAGATGAATAAAAACACGGATAGGGAGGTCATATTCATGCTGAAGATTGGGAACGTCGAAATGAAGAACCCGGTAGTGCTGGCTCCGATGGCTGGAGTATGTAATTCTGCCTTCCGTCTGACGGTGAAGGAATTCGGAGTCGGTCTTGTTTGTGCAGAAATGGTCAGTGACAAGGGAATTGTGTATGGCAACGAGAAGACTTTGAGCATGCTCTACATCGATGAGCGTGAAAAGCCGCTGTCCCTGCAGATTTTTGGTGGGGAGAAGGAATCTCTCGTTCAGGCTGCCCAGTTCGTTGACAAGAATACGAATGCAGACATTATTGATATTAATATGGGCTGCCCGGTTAATAAGATTATTAAATGTGAAGCAGGAGCCCGCTGGCTGTTGAATCCAGATAAGATCTATGAGATGGTTTCTGCGGTAGTCGATAAGGTAGAAAAGCCGGTTACGGTAAAGATGCGCATTGGCTGGGATGATAAACATATCCTCGTGGCAGAAAATGCGCAGGCTGTTGAAAGGGCTGGCGGAAGCGCTGTGGCTGTCCATGGACGTACACGCGTACAAATGTATGAAGGGCAAGCGAACTGGGATTACATCAAGCTTGCGAAGGAATCGGTCAATATTCCAGTCATCGGTAATGGTGATGTCCAAACTCCGCAGGATGCTAAACGCATGCTTGATGAGACAGGCTGTGATGGGGTCATGATTGGTCGTGCGGCGCTTGGGAACCCATGGATGATGTATCAGACGGTTAAATATCTCGAGAGCGGTATCCTGCTGCCAGAGCCCTCTGTACGCGAGAAAATGGACGTATGCGTGCTCCATCTAGACCGGCTGATTGCCCTGAAGGATGAATATATCGCTGTTCGCGAAATGAGAAAGCATGCCGCCTGGTATTTAAAGGGCGTGCAAGGCAGCGGGAAGATAAGGAAAGAAATTAATATTGTAGAGACACGCGACCAGCTTGTTGGACTGCTCTATGGACTTGTAGAAGACATTGAAGCAGAGGGTCAAGTAACGGAAGCTGTTTGATGATTTGACAGCCTTGCATCTAATTACTAAAATAAGCATGAATCATAAGCTGCCGGGTCCGTTCCGGCAGTTTTTCTGCTATTTTAAAAAATTCAAGTAGATACTGGTGTCTTATGGTGTTATTTTGTGTAAAATAAAAAACAGTATATAGCGATACAGAGATGGAGTGAGTAGTAAATGAGCGAAGAATTAAATGACCAGTTCCAGGTCAGACGTGATAAAATGGCGCGAATTGCTGAATTGGGCCTTGATCCATTCGGACAAAAATTCGTGCGTACACATTTGGCTCAAGAGATTATTACAGAGTTCAGCGAATTGGAAAATGAAGAGCTTGAAGCAAAGGGTATTGAAGTATCCATTGCCGGCCGTATTATGACCAAACGCGGAAAAGGGAAAGCTGGTTTTGCACACATTAAAGATGTTAGCGGCCAAATTCAAATTTATGTAAGAAAAGACGCAATCGGTGAGGATGCCTATGAGCTCTTTAAGATAGCTGACCTAGGCGATATCGTTGGTATTAAGGGGATAGTCTTTAAGACTAAAGTTGGCGAATTGTCCATCAAGGTCAATGAATTTACCTTCCTGACTAAATCCTTGCGCCCGCTGCCGGAGAAATACCATGGTCTTAAAGACATTGAGGAGCGCTACCGTAAACGCTATCTGGACTTGATTACAAGCGAAGAAAGCCAAAAGACCTTTATTGCAAGAAGCCGTATTATCCAAGCGATGAGACGTTACTTCGACGATAACGGCTTCTTGGAAGTGGAAACGCCAATGCTTCACTCCATTGCCGGCGGGGCATCTGCAAGACCTTTCGTAACGCATCATAATGCTCTTGATATGCCAATGTATATGCGTATTGCGATTGAGCTTCACTTAAAACGCCTTATTGTCGGCGGGTTAGAAAAGGTTTACGAAATTGGCCGTGTATTCAGAAACGAAGGTGTATCTACACGCCATAACCCTGAATTCACCATGCTTGAGCTTTATGAAGCTTATGCTGATTTCCATGACATTATGGACCTCACTGAGAATGTCATTGCTTACATTGCTGAAGAAGTACTTGGAACAACGACAATTCCATACGGTGAATATGAAGTAAATCTTGCGCCAAAATGGAAGAGACTTCATATGGTCGATGCAATAAAAGAATATGTTGGTGTAGACTTCTGGAAAGAGATGAGTGTAGAAGAAGCTCGTGCACTTGCGAAAGAGCATGATGTACAAATTACTGAATCTATGACAGTAGGCCATATCATCAATGAATTCTTCGAGCAAAAGATTGAAGAGAAATTGATTCAGCCTACATTCGTCTATGGTCATCCAGTTGAGATTTCTCCGCTAGCGAAGAAAAATGCAGAGGACCCTCGCTTTACAGATCGTTTTGAACTCTTTATCGTTGCGCGTGAGCACGCTAATGCCTTCACAGAGCTAAATGATCCTATCGACCAAAGACAACGCTTTGAAGCACAATTAAAAGAGCGTGAGCAAGGTAATGATGAAGCTCATATGATGGATGACGATTATATCGAAGCGTTAGAATATGGCATGCCGCCAACAGGCGGGCTCGGTATCGGCATCGACCGTCTCGTTATGCTGTTAACGAACTCTCCATCTATTCGTGACGTACTGTTATTCCCGCTTATGAGACATAAATAAGATACTTAAAAAGAGCCATGGAGACATGGCTCTTTTTTTATGTATATCCCCATAACATTTACCTTTTGCAACGAGTTTTATCTTATTAAATATTTTAAATAAATTAACTATAATTTTTTTCATAAATAACTATTGCAATATAAAATGACGGGTGATATATTTATATACGTCGCCGCTGACCTAAAGCGAACGACGAAAAAAAGAATAAAAAAGTTGTTGACACGGAAGACTGAACTTGGTAAGATAGTTAAGTCGCCAAAAACGACAACGAAGAAAATTGTTCTTTGAAAACTAAACAAAACGAAACGCTAAGCAAGTCTTAAA